>JBCCCJ010001294.1:0-2312 GCA_039033615.1 Bacteroidota bacterium | reverse complement strand
TGCGCGCGCAGCATGGCTCAAACACAGCCATCTGGGAGGAGTTTACGACCTGCACCAACGCTTTCGAAAAAGTCATAGAGTTATAGGTGTGAATCCCCAACCTACCAACTACCCTTCAATTTTCCAATAAAAAAGCTCATCGGATGATTTAAATCATGAATCAATCTTCTTGTATGGCAAGTGCCTGACTTTTGGTAGCCTGCTTCCCACCCGACCTGCGAGAGCAGCTTACCCCTTCAGGAACCGCCCTTTCGAAAAAATTCGAACTCCACTGTCTTGTCCTTTGCGGAGCGCCAATTGCTCTTCTTCTGGCAGGTGAATGACCTCTTGACATTCTGTGCAGCAGCAAGCATCGTATTTTCTGGCGCATTCCTCACACTGGATGAAGAGGAGGTTGCACATCACATTGCTGCAATTGGTGTGGGTATCACAAGGCGCCCCGCATTGGTGGCAGTGGGCAATGATTTCCTCGCTGATGCGCTCTCCCATTCGATCATCAAAGACGAAGTTCTTGCCTCGGAATTTGTTGGGGAGACCTTTCTCCTTTACGTCATGGGCATATTTGATGATGCCGCCTTCTAGCTGATACACCTCATCAAACCCTTGGTGCTTGAACCAAGCGCTTGCCTTCTCGCAGCGGATGCCTCCGGTACAGTACATCACCAACGGCTGGCCTTTTTTGTCTTCCAAGATCTCCTCGATGATGGGCAAGGAATCCCGAAAGGTATCCACATCCGGGCAAACGGCCCCTTCGAAGTGCCCGACCTCCGTTTCGTAATGGTTGCGCATGTCAATCAGCACGGTTTCTTCCCGATCTGTCAACGAATTGAATTCTTCGGCGGTGATGTGCTTTCCACTTTTCGTTACGTCGAAGGTCTCATCCTTCAGTCCGTCAGCCAGGATCTTGGGGCGGACCTTGATTTTGAGTTTGAAAAAGGAGAGTTCCCCTTCTTCTACCGCTACATTGAGGCGGATCTGGTTCAGCCAGTGGATGCTGGACAGATAGTCCCGAAAGGCTTCGAACTGCTGGTTGGCCACACTGACCTGTGCGTTGATGCCTTCACTCGCTACGTAAATTCGCCCCAATACCCCTAAGGGTTCCATATTCAGATATAACTCATCCCGGAAGGCTTGTGGGTCTGCCAACTGGTGATATTGGTAGAAGGAGATGGTCAGGCGTTCCTCCTGCTTTTGCAGCATGGCGGCTTTGAGTTCCTCTCCGTTGATCTTGTTATGGAGAACCGGCATAGGGATTCCTTGATTAAGTGAGACTTGAAAAATGACTTCCTTTTTTCGCGCCGTTATTTCGTTTCAGGTCGAGGAAGAAAAACCGAGTTTGGCGGGCCAAGTGAGGCTTTTTTTGACGAAGAACTGGGACGAAAGAACAAGCGAAATGGTCCAAGTTATTTTTTCAGTCTCACGAAGTATTGAGTGAAAAAATCGCACAATTCGCTTCAATGCCCCTCGCTTTTGTTATATTTGACCCAATAACGAAACATCAAGGATTCACACGGAGCGATGAAACGATTGTTGATTTTGTTGGGGGTCGCGGTTTGCCTGACCGGAATTGGGTACGTTTTTTTACCGGATGTTCAGGCCCTGATTGCCCCAACTGACCAGATTTCCAGCCACAAAGATACACAAGCTGAACCAGATTCTCCACCTCGTTTGTACGGGATTGGGCTTGATTCAGTAGAAGTGGTACAAGCTGCGATTCAAATCAATGAGAGCCTGGGAGAAATTCTCAGTCGCTACAACGTTTCCGCATCTCAAATTCATCAAGTAGGCACTTTGCCCCGGGAAGTCTTTGACGCCCGTCGAATCAAGGCCAATAAGCCCTATACGCTGCTCCACGGCAAAGATTCCTTGCACACAGCCAGGAGTTTTATCTATCATCCCAATCCGATCGACTATGTTGCGGTTCACTTCTCTGATTCTGTTCGGGTGGAGAAAGGCCAACATCCAGTAGATACCCTGCGCCATAGTTTGACAGGTACCATCCAAACTTCTTTGTATCAGGCGATTCTCGATGCAGGTGGTTCTCCGGTTCTGGTCAATGAATTGGCGGACATTTACGCCTGGGAAATTGATTTTTTCGGCTTGCAAGGAGGCGACTGCTTTCGGGTGCTGTACACGACCTACGAAGTCGAAGGAGAGACCGCTGGCTTTGGAGAGATCAAAGCTGCGCGTTTCACCCACATGGGAAAAGAACTTCAGGCTTATGCCTATGACCAAGGGGAAGGACGGGAGTATTTCGACGAAGAAGGCAACAGCCTACGCAAAACCTTCCTCAAAGCTCCCTTGAAATTTTC
>JBCCCJ010001293.1:0-2315 GCA_039033615.1 Bacteroidota bacterium | reverse complement strand
GGCGACCGATGACAAATGGCACTTCCTCGAAAGCGGCGAGTTGATCTGGCAATCAGAAATGGAAGGCTACAATCATCTGTATTGGTATGCAGCTGACGGAAAAGAATACCGCGCCCTAACCGACGGAGCGTTTGAGGTAGCAGAGTTGATTGGCATAGACGAAGCGAATAAAAAGATTTTTTATCTCTCCACCGAGGATTCCCCTTTGGAACGGCAGTTGTATTCCGTCAATTTCAAAGGCAAGAAAAAACTCAAGCTCACTCAAGCAGCGGGATGGCACGACATCACCCCGAGTTCTGCCTTCAGCTATTTTGTAGATGAATACAGCTCCACGACCCAGGTACCAGTAGCCCAACTGATTGATGCCAAGGGAGAATCCGTCTTGGTCCTGGAAGAAAACAAAGGGCTGGAACAACGTCTCTCCCAATTGGACATCCAAGCTTCTGAATTTTTCACCTTCGAAACCTCTGACGGAGCCGAGTTGAATGGCTGGATGATCAAGCCCACTGATTTTGATCCAGAGAAAAAATATCCGGTGCTGATGTTTTGCTATGGCGGACCAGGTAGCCAGGAAGTCCTCAATGGCTGGGGGCACAATGATCCTTTCAACTATATGTGGTACCAAATGCTGGCCCAGGAAGGCTATCTGATTGCCTGTGTGGACAACCGGGGAACTGGAGCCAGAGGGCGTGATTTCCGGGCCGTCACCTATGCGGATATGGGGAAATACGAGGTCTTTGATCAGGTTCAGGCAGCCAAATACCTACAGAAGCAATCCTATGTGGATGCTGATCGAATCGGCATCTGGGGCTGGAGCTTTGGCGGCTACCTCACCTCGCTATGTATGACCAAAGGCCGTGGCCTGTTCAAGGCAGGCATTGCCGTGGCTCCAGTAACCAACTGGCGCTTTTACGACACCATTTACACCGAACGCTACCTCAAGACGCCGCAAGAGAATCCCGACGGCTACGACAAGAATTCCCCCTTGAACTTTGCCCGGGGACTCGAAGGATCCTACCTGTTGGTACATGGCACCGGAGACGACAATGTCCATTTCCAGAACACGGTCGAGTGGACCAACGCCTTGATTTCCGCTAACAAACAGTTCGATGTCTTCTTCTACCCCAACCGGACGCACGGCATCGCTGGTGGCATCACTCGTTTTCACCTCTACACCAAGATGACCAATTTCATCCGAGAAAACCTGTAAGGGGAAGCGAGACTGCTGCGCGGCGGGATGCGAGAAGCGGTACTGGCCAGGACTGGCCGTACGGCTAGGGAGGGGTAGCTCCGTTGAATGACAAGATCCAAGCACTTATGAAGATCACCCACCTTCAGCTATTGGCTCAGGAGTTGGCTCCCTTGCGCGCCTTCTACGAGGGCAAATTGGGATTATCAGTAACTCATTCAACCGAGCAAGAGTTGACGTTCCGGGTAGGATATTCAGCACTCTCGTTTGTCAAAACCGAGGAAGTGGCCACTTATCACTATGCGATCAATATTCCCTACTCGGTGGTGGATTCGGCTTTATCGTGGCTACAAGAGCGTGTGAAAGTCGAGCCATTCGAAGGACAGGAATTGGTGGATTTCCCCCATTGGCAGGCCAAGGCCATGTACTTTGTCGATCCGGCGGGCAACATCGGGGAGTTGATCGGTCGGCAGGATATTTCGACGGACGTAGCGGGGGCTTTTTCTCCCGCTCACTACCTGGGCATCAGCGAAATCGGAGTAGCCAGTCGCAACATTCCCCGCCTCAGCCAGGAATTGACCGCACACTTCGGGCTGGCGCGCTATTCCGGCGACGGACAGCGGTTTCAAGCGATGGGCGATCCGCAGGGCTTATTCATCATCGTGAATCCCGACCTCAAAACCTGGATTCCCATCGGCCTCCCGCTGAGTGAGGCCCCGTTTGAGGTAGCATTTCAGGTGGGTTCAGGTCCGATACAACGAATGGAATTGAGGGGATAGGAGAATGGTAGCGTGAAGTCCCGCTCTCGCGCATTTGCAAGGCCGGAGACTGAAATGGCAGAGTTGGTAACTCGCAGGTCCTTGCTGTCCGAATGCAATTCGGACCTACAGTGCTCGCGCGCGTTTGCAACGCGTGAGATAGGAATGGCAGAGTTTGTAACTCGCAAGAAGTAGGAAAGACGATTGCCATCAAACGAGTGTGCCTGAATGCTCGGACCGGCCTCGCTCTCGCGCCTTTGCAAGGCGGGGGCGAGGGAGCCGATTCTCTATGGAAATAATCCTTCTTCATGTTGGCCATTGATATCCATGAATAGGAGGCCAAATTCGGCGTAGCCTTCCCCATCACT
>JBCCCJ010001292.1:0-2318 GCA_039033615.1 Bacteroidota bacterium | reverse complement strand
GCATCTGCCGTGCTGCATCAACAGCCGCATGGTAGGGTCCACGCACGTTGATGTCGATCATGCGATCTACGTCTGCGCCAGCAATCTGATCGAATTGTTCCAGAACTTGGTGCCGAGTCAATATTTGACTCCGGCTGATAAAGAGCTATATGTTCCGATCTATGAGCAGACCTTGAAAGACCTCCGCTTCTCGATCTTGACCAATCCGCTGCCCACCCAGACCTTCTACGTGGCGGGGCAAACTGGGACTGGCAAAACGACAGCACTCAATTTCCTGGCCAACGAAGAGATTGAAGCGCAGTTTCATGTCGAGAACATTCATTCCATTGACCTGCTGGATTTTGATGACATCCATATCATCGACTTACTGCTGATGACCAGTTACTGGTTGATGAAGCAAGAGGAAGCCATCACCGGGAAAAGGAAATTAGAGAAAAAATTTCGCGCCCAGCTCAAAAGAATTGAGGGAAAACACCAAGGAACCTATCAGGAAGAAACCATCGGCGTCGATGCCAAAGAAGCTGGCATACGGGCAAAAACTGAATTAGAACTCGACACCAAAAACAATCCCATCAGTCGATTCCTGTCTTTTTTCAACCTAACAGGCAGTTTTGCCGCTGAATTCCGAGGCAATTATGAGTACCGAAAACTGATCCGGGAACAATTTGAATTCAATCTGGCTGACCTGTTGAACGTAGCCAACGACGTCATTCAGGCTTTTGAAACGGAAGTTACCAATGGAAAGCCCTTGTTGTTGATCTACAATGAATTGGATCACATCCGAGACCTCAAGCGGATCAACAATCTCTTCATTCACAAACGCTATTATCTGGAGAGTTTGGCCTGCCGAAAAGTGGTCTCCATTCCCGTATACCTGGCTTCCGACAATGGCTTTACCCGACAAGGGACCATCGAACGCTTTGGCTTAAAGACTCGCCAAAATCCACTGGCTCCCCGTTCTGAAACTGGTCGGAAACAGGTAGAAGACTGCAAAGAACTCCTGAGAAAGGTCATTCAATATCGAATCGCTCCGGGTCACGATTTGGTGCGAGCCGATGCGATCGAGCGGGCCATTGAAGGTTCTGGTGGGGTGTTGCGGCAATTTGTAGAGATCATGCACCATGCAAGCCAGCGAGCAGCCATGAGTGACCCGAATGGACAGATTACGTTGGGAGACGTAGAAGAAGGAGTCCACTCCGTTCGGAGACGAATGGAACCCGCCATTCTTGGCAATATCGCTTTGTTGAATCACGTACTCCTTCAACATACCCCACCAGATGAAGAGGTCGAGCCTAAACTTCATGCCTCTTTTACCTCCGCCCTATTAGGCAACCAAATCCTCATCTACTACAACGACCCCGCCTGGTACGAGGTCAATCCTCTCCTCCAACGAACCGTCGAAATCTATGCCCGACAGCGACCTGAGCGACCTCCTCTCACGTAAGCAGCGCCTGACGTATGACCGCTTCACCCAGAGCCTGCCCCTCATGCAGGCAGGATTAGGCTATCTGGTGCTGATTGGGGTAGAAAGCCCTCGCTTGGGGCAGGCCATCGAAGCAGACCTGATCGAGCGAATCGGCGAAGGCGAAGGGGCAGGCTTGCTCTGGGTGGACCACACGCACGGCTTACCGAGCGACTTCGCCAAGCGGATGATCGAATATGGCCAACGCCAGCAAATCGTGCTGGTCCCCGCCTACGATGTTCCAGAGGAAGAATACGTCCGTATCGCCGCCGAACTCCTCTACCAGCGGGACGCCCTGACCCGATTGGCTTTGCCTTTTATTTTTCTGGTGCCCATCGGCTTGTACGACACCATCCAAGCCAAGGCCTATGACTTCATCTCCGCCGCCGGGTATGCCCTGAGACTAGGAGATCAAGCCGCTCAGGTCGAACGGGATTTCAGCCCTCCCGAAAAACTTCCGGTCGAAATCGAAGAATTTCAAGAAGCGGTGGCGGAGTTGGAGGAGTATCAGCAGCGGCCGGAGGTCCATCCAGAGTTGCTGATGAAGAAGTTGCTGAAAGCGGGGAATAAAGCGTATGCGATTTCAAGGGTTCAATTCGCGAAATCATATTTTGAGAAAAGTCTTGAATTAGCAAAACAAAATGGAGATCCGTTTCACGAAGGGTCGGCACTAGGTGGACTGGGGAATGTGCTTGCCGAATTAGGAGAAAATGATCAAGCGCTCCAATTTCATTATGATGCTTTAAAGATTGCCGAAAAATTAGACCATCATCAAGGTATGATAGCTAGCTTAGGTAATATTGGGCTGATTTATCAAGACATGGGAGACCTAAAAATGGCAATGCAAATATTTCAG
>JBCCCJ010001291.1:0-2321 GCA_039033615.1 Bacteroidota bacterium | reverse complement strand
GGGCAACCTGGACTTCCATCGCAGCTGATTTGCCAGAGCGGGGTTCTGTCTATGCCATCGCCGAAGATCATGTCGATCCCAATTTGTTGTTCGTCGGGACTGAGTTTGGCTGCTACTTCACCCGCGATGGGGGAGAGCACTGGGTTGAACTGTCTGCGGGTCTGCCGACCATTGCGGTGAGAGACATCGCCATTCAGCGTCGGGAAAATGACCTGGTGCTGGCTTCCTTCGGGCGGGGCTTCTACGTCATGGATGATTACAGTCCTTTGCGGAATGCCACCGAAGAAACGTTGGCTGAGGATGCACACATCTTTCCCATCAAAGACGCCTTGATGTATTTGCCTGCTACTCCTCTGGGGAATAGTGGCAAATCTTTCCAGGGAGCGGCTTACTATACGGCCAAAAATCCCCCGGTTGCTTCTGTCTTTACTTATTACTTAAAGGAAGGCATCAAGACCAAAAAGCAACTCCGCAAAGAAAAAGAGAAGGAAATGGAGAAAGAAGGAAAGGCGATTGTGTATCCTTCTTTTGCGGAAATGCGGGCAGAGGATGAAGAAGAAAAGCCATACTTGCTCTTCACCATTGCCGATGCCGATGGAAATGTCGTCAATCGCCTGCGTACCTCTGCCAGCAAAGGCATCAAGCGGATCAATTGGAACTTCCGCTACCCTTCCACCAATCCCGTTCGGACCAGCAACAACAGCAATACCTACGGCCGGATGGCGCTGCCAGGCACCTATACCGTTTCCCTCGCCAAAGTGGTAGATGGAGAAATGACTGAATTGACTGGGCCAGAAACCTTCCAGGTCGTTCCGCTGAACAATGCGACTTTACCCGCAGAGGACAAAGAGGCCTTGGCCCAGTTCCAGGCGGACGTAGCCGAATTGCAGCGATCTATTCAGGCAGCCAACCGAGTACGAAGCGACCTTGAAAATAAGGTGAGCCACATCAAGACTGCCATTCAGCAGACCCCAACCGTGCCGATCAGCATGATGGCCGAGGCGAAGGCTGTAGAGCGTCAACTGGCGGCCATGCAGCGGACCCTGACTGGAGATCGTAGCCTGAGTCGCCGCGAGTTTGAGACCGCACCGTCCATCAGCAACCGCATTGGACTGATCATGTACGGCATGTATTCCACTACTTCTGCCCCAACTCAGACCCAGAAAGATGGCTACAAAATCGCCGCTGCTCAGTTTGAGCCGGTCATGAAGGAGTTGAAAGAAGTGGTCAAGCAGATCGAAGCCATGGAATCCAAACTGGAAGAACTAGGGGCTCCTTATACGCCAGGACGGATGCCGATTTGGCAGCGGGACTAAGATCATGTGCCCCTTACTCGTATGAGTCGAGGAGCAATCAAAAAGGCAGACTTCCCTGGGAGTCTGCCTTTTTTGGGGTTCCGATTGTTATTTGGCATTCAACATTTGTCGGTTTTACATGGAGGCAATAGGTTCCTCGGCTAGCAGAGCAAAAGCATCTATGGTTTGCGAAATATATGGAAGGCCCAATCAGATAATTCGGTTACATGAGCGTACCTACGGCACGCCAACACCCAGGGGGTTGGGAGCCTATGCTACCCATATGACAGTCCCGATGGGACTGTTGTCTGCGACAATTTGCCCTTGGTACCACCAGGCGTCCCATTAGGGACGAATAGGTAGGTAGAAGTGGCTGGTGATCCCCGGATCAGGCGTGCCGTAGGTACGCCAATGTGAAGCATTGTCCACATTTCAAAACCTGGAATATCCTCACGCAAAGATGCTTTTGCTCGGGCTCGCATTCAAAAAATGGGGATGTTTCTTTTTCGGGGCAGAGTTCAAGGCAGTCCTTATCAACGGTAATTCCAGCCTCTCGTCTTCCGCGGGTGTACCTCAGATGCACCTAACAGAGAACCTCCCAATAGGTGGCAGTCGCGATGCGCCTGCTTGTTTCAGGAGGACATCTATTTCTACCGAATTGCGAATCGCTAACGCGCTTCGGTTGTTTGGAGGCATGAGGTTTCCAGAAACATGCAGCCCGCTAGGGATGCGCACCTCGGTAGCAAAGGTGGCAGTCGCTATGCGCCTGCTTGTTTCAGGAGGACATCTATTTCTACCGAATTGCGAATCGCTATTGCGTTTCGGTTGTTTGGAGGCATGAGATTTCCAGAAATAGGCAGCCCGTTAGGGATGCGCACCTCGATAGCTACCGAAGGGCGAATCGCTGTCGCGCTTCGGTTGTTTGGAGGCATGAGATTTCCAGAAATAGGCAGCCCGCTAGGGATGCGCACCTCGGTAGCAAAGGTGACAGTCGCGATGCGCCTGCTTGTTTCAGGAGGACATCTG
>JBCCCJ010001290.1:0-2329 GCA_039033615.1 Bacteroidota bacterium | reverse complement strand
CGAATAATCTCTATCTCTCTCGTGGGGCTAGCTACCGCCTGCAAGCCGAAATGATTCGGGACAACGCCCTGGCTGCGAGTGGGCTACTGCGCAATACCATTGGGGGAGAAAGTGTGAAGCCCTACCAACCCAAGGGATTGTGGAAAGACAAAAATGAATTTTCTGGCTACCTGACTCAATATGTCCCGGATTCTGGCGCGAATTTGTATCGCCGGAGCATGTACACCTTCATCCGCCGGACTTCGCCTCCCCCTGCCATGCTTGCCTTTGATGCCCCGGATCGCTCCGTTTGCATCGTCAAGCGCGAAAAGACCAATACGCCCCTTCAGGCTCTGGTGTTGCTGAATGATCCTCAATTTGTGGAAGCAGCGAGGGTGTTGGCGGAGCGGGTGCAGAAAGAAAGCGGCCCAAATTTGGCGGCTCAGATCCAATATGCCTTTCGCCTATTGTGCAGCCGCAAACCCACGGCCATCGAAATGGATTTGTTGACGCAACAGTATCAGGCAGCGATGGCAACTTACCAACAGAGTCCCGCAGCGGCAGATTCTCTCCTGGAAATAGGGGAACACCCCTTGGACCCCCAACTCAATAAATCCGAAACCGCAGCCCTGGCAACGGTGGCAAATTTGGTGATGAATTTTGATGAGGCGTATATGAAGCGGTGAGCAGAGAGGTTTATACTACTGCCCATTTCTCGAATGCTACATTGGTTGTGGTTATCCAATTAGGACGTCGCCTTTCCCGCAAGCGGGATTTCGCAAGCTCAGCGGACCTCATATGTTTGGAAAGAAGTAGGCGAGAAACCGTTGAAGCCCCATGCAACCCACAGGCCGCCCCAGCACCTTCCTGTTCCGGGACAGGCTGGGCGTAGTTTATTCCGATGAAATCGGAATGGCCAACCCGCCATTGTGGTGAATGATTCCCCTGTTTTCTCCGAAAATCTTACTTCGGCAACAAAATTCGGAAAGTCGTCCCCTTCCCTACCTCCGAGGATTTGACAGAGATCTTACCTTCGTGATAATTCTCCACGATTCGCTTGGTCAGGCTCAGGCCAAGTCCCCAGCCGCGCTTTTTGGTGGTGAAACCCGGTTCAAATACTTTTTTGAAATGGCTTTTGGGAATGCCCTTACCGGTATCAGAAACGTCAATGAAAAAGTCATTCCCCTTTTCCCCTGCTTCCAACTTGATGGTCCCTTCTCCGCCCTGAATGGCGTCCAAGGCATTTTTGAGGAGATTTTCTACCACCCAATCAAAGAGCTGAGGGTTGACCTGAAACTCACTTTCCAGTGGAATTTGATTGTCCACCAGCAGTTGTACACTTCCCCGTTGAGTCATCCGCTTCTTGATGTATTCTGCGGAGCGGTCCAGGAGTGCCTTCAAGGGCACGGGATAGAGTTCTGGTTTGGAGCCGATCTTGGAGAAGCGTTCGGCAATGTTTTCCAATCGCTTGACGTCCTGCTCCATTTCGGTAACCAGTTCTTTGTCGCCGGGATGGTCCTTGAGTTTGAGCAGTTCCACCCAGGCCATGAGGCTGGATACAGGCGTCCCCAATTGGTGGGCGGTTTCCTTGGCGAGGCCGACCCATACCTTATTTTGCTCATTTTTCTTAGCGATCGCAAAGCCCACAAAGACGATTCCGATGAAGAAAAAGGCCAAAATCAACTGAGCCAACGGAAACCAGCGGAGTTGTTTCAACACGAAGGATTCGCCATAAAAGACCTTTTGAAAGCGGCCTTGAGCAAATTCAATCAGGATGGGATCATATTCTGTTTGTAAGGCTGCTAGCCGATCCCGAACCAAGCGTTCTTCTTCTTCCGGACTGGCGTTCTCTGGTAGGTGCAGGTTGTGTCCGTCGATGGTGTTGTTTTCTCCCACCAGCACTTTTGGCACCGCATCTCCACTGGTTTTGATCACTTTGCTGTGAATAAATCCAATGGCCTCTGCCCCTGCATTGTCGTCCATCGGATCCAGGGTGGTGATGAAAGCCAGGGCATCGGCATATAACTGGACCCCTTGCCGCTCTTTTTCCGCCAACTGGGTCGCCAAATAATTGGAATACCCCAACGAGCCCAAAATGATGCACAAAGCCAAACCATAAATGAGGAGGCGACTGCGATTTTGCATTTCAAATGACCACATAGTGTCTTGCTTTCAACTTCTCAAGTCCAAGGTAGGCAGATGTTGGAAGAGGAAAAAGGCATTCCGCGAGACATCACTCAAGGTTCCCGATTTTCTAGCCACAAATGAGCGAAATGTTCTAGGTTCTCTGATAAGATCGGTAAATAAGCCTGTCGAACTACTTGCCGAAAGACCTCCGCGAGGTATCTGT
>JBCCCJ010001289.1:0-2330 GCA_039033615.1 Bacteroidota bacterium | reverse complement strand
GGGCCCTACACCCAAATCACCCAGGAGAATATGCCAGGGGTGCGGGGATTCAGTTCCATGTATGGCCTGACCCATACCCCCGGGACTTGGGTAGCAGGCATGCAACTCAACAAAGGCGCGGGTTCGGTGGTCAATGGCTTTGAGAGCATCGCCGGGCAAATCAATGTGGAACTCCGCAAGCCGGAGACGGCAGAGCGATTGTACCTCAACTTGTATGCAAACGAAGGGCGGCGAGTGGAAGCCAATGCCAATGTTGCCCATCGTTTCAATGACAAATGGTCCACAGCATTGTTGCTTCACGCGAAACAAAATGGCCTCCAATTGAGCCATACCGAGGCCGCTTTCATGGACCGCAATGGCGACAATTTCATGGACATGCCGATGGAGCAAGACTTCATTGCGCTGAATCGCTGGAAGTATATCGGTTCAGGTCGTTTGCGCATGCAAGCAGGCGTGAAAGCCATTTACTCAGACCACATTGGTGGCGAGTTGTCCGACCACAACATGGAATTTCCTCACAATCACTTTTGGGCGATGCAGTTGAATACCCGTCGGCTGGAAGGATTTTCCAAAATCGGTCTGGTATTTCCGGAACGTCCGTGGCGAAGTGTGGGATTGCAGCTTTCGGCGGTGAATCATGAGCAAGACAGCTATTTTGGGATGCGACGCTACCTGAATCAGCAGCGTTCTACCTATGCCAATCTCGTCTATCAGGGCATTTTGGGGAATACCAACCATACCTTTCGGACCGGTGCAAGCTTTCAGGCAGACTGGTACGAGGAGCAGCTGAATGTAGAACGTTTTGACCGAAATGAGATGGTGCCGGGTGCCTACTTCGAGTACACCTACCAGCACCTGAACAAATTTGGGTTGGTAGCAGGAATCCGGGCGGATCACCACAATTTGTTCGGCGCATTTGTTACTCCACGCCTCCACCTTCGCTATGCACCGAGAGAAAAAACCGTCTTCCGCTTGAGTGGTGGCCGAGGGCAGCGAACGGCGAACATTCTGGCTGAAAACAATGGCCTCTTCGCAAGTTCCCGCAACATCGTGATCCAAGGAGAAGAGGCGGGGCTGCCCTATGGCTTACGGCCTGAAGTGGCCTGGAATTTCGGGTTCAACTTTACCCAATATTTCACGCTGGACTATCGGGAAGGCAGTTTCAACCTGGACCTATATCGGACCGATTTTGTCAACCAAATCGTCATGGACCTGGAAAATCCCAGAGAGGTGCGCTTCTACAACCTGGAGGGACAATCCTATTCCAATAGTTTTCAAGCCCAGGTGGAGTACGAATTGGTCAAGCGGGTGGATGTTCGCCTGGCCTATCGCTGGTTTGATGTCCATACCACCTATTCAGGAGAACTGCTTGCCAAGCCTTTGGTATCGCCCCATCGGGCCTTCCTCAACATCGCTTATGAGACCCGCTCGAATTGGTCTTTTGACTATACGGTGAATTGGCAGGGCAGCAAGCGGCTCCCCAATACCAAAGCCAATCCTGAACCCTTCCAAAGGGCAGATCGCTCTCCGGCCTTTGTAATCATGAATGCACAGGTGAGCAAAAAATGGGGAGAACGCTTCGAGCTATATGCTGGGGGAGAAAATTTGCTCAACTTCAAACAAGCAGATCCCATTGTAGCGGCAGCGGATCCCTTTGGGCCATATTTCGATGCCTCAATGGTGTGGGGGCCGATTTTTGGACGAAATGTCTATCTAGGGCTTCGCTATCGAGTAGAGTAATCCTGGCTCTCATTCCAGCATCAGCCCCTTCCCATAATGAGATATTTCGATAAACAAAGATTCTTGCCAGAAGTTAGCCTCTCAGAAGCTCCTCTGAGTTCAACCTAAACACCCTGGCTACCATGAAATCCCCTCATTTGACCCTAGTTCTCCCGTTATGTGCCTGCCTCTGGCTATCCTCTCTGGGCACCATGTGGGGACAGTCCTCTCCCCGCTCCTATTTGAAAGGCACCTTGATGGATCAGGAGAACCAAACCCCCATTGCGTATGCCAATCTGATTCCACTTGGGCAGGCAGGTTCGGGAACCCTCACCAATGTAAATGGTCTGTTTCTGCTGAATTGGTCGGGCGAATCTGATTCTGTGGTCATCCGTCATTTGAATTATGGTCCCATCACCTTGGGAATAGAAGCCATTCGGGATACGGTTTGGCTTTCCCCCATCCCAATTGAATTAGACGAGGTTCCCATCTTCAGCAAATCTCCTCAAGATTTGTGGAAAAGGGTAATCGAGCATTTGGATGAAAATCATTACCATGAAGAAGTAGCCTATGCAGTCGATAGTCGAGGCATGTTTTACCGACCTGATCAG
>JBCCCJ010001288.1:0-2334 GCA_039033615.1 Bacteroidota bacterium | reverse complement strand
GCAATGACGCCTTCCAGACTCCTTTGAGAACGATCTCCGGTGATCATGGTCAACATGGCGTATTCCATGCCCCCATCTCCACCTTGGACGATGGAGTATTGATCGTAGGGATACGGCCCCACGCTTTCCGCCATAAGCACAAACATTTTCGCGGTGAAGTCCTGGGCAATCTTCCATTTCTCCAAATAGTCTTTGTCCTGCACCAGATAATGAAGCTCTGGTCCATTGGGCACTTGCTGACGAAGGTGAACATAGTCCGGGTCTGCTCCCCAAGCAAAATCATGGACCTTGGGCGCAATGAAATGCCAGGTCAGGCGATCAGAATCTGGTCTGTTGACTACCTCTCCGGGATTCTCGTAGCCATGCCCGACTTCCAGGGGGTTTTGCAAATAGCCAGAAGCACCGACGATATAGCTGGAATCCAGGGTGAGTTTCACGTCAAAATCTCCCCAAACCCCATGAAATTCCCGGCCAATGTAGGGAGTGGCATGCCAGCCTTCCTGATCGTATTCGCACAATTTGGGATACCATTGGGTCATGGTGTAGGCGATGCCCTCCTCGTTATTGCGGCCAGCACGGCGAATCCGAACTGGCACCTGCCCATCAAATTCCATCTGAAAGACAGAGGAATCACCAGGGAGAAGCGGACTTGCCAGCTCGACTTCCAGGATGGTCCCCACTTCTTGAAACTGGGTCTCGATCCCGTCCTGTAGGAGGCTGTGAATGCGTTGCTGCCCAACTTCCTCTTCTTTGAGGGTACCGATCTTGGTGGTCATTCTACGATCTGGATTGGTCAGTTCCTGGGTGCGAATGTCCATCATACTTCCCGGTCGAAATGCATTGAAGTAGAGATGATAAAATACCCGAGTCAAGGTATCCGGCGAGTTGTTGAAGTACGTGAGGGCCTGTTTTCCATCAAAGCGATGGGTGTTGACATCCAGGTCTATCTCCATTTGGTATTTGACGGCTTGTTGCCAATAGCCGTCCGCCTTTGCCAGTGCTTGTCCGGCATCTGCCAGTTCCTGCTGGATATGATCGGGATACAGAATCCCATTGAGGTGATCTATTTCGTGCTGAAAAATGACCGCTGTAAAATCCGAAATGGACTCGATCTTATGCTCCCCATCGCGGGTATCGTATTCGATCTGAATGGTTTTGGCCCGACTGACCATTTCCCGCCGATCCGGAATGGACAAGCAGCCTTCTGCCCCCACTTGCACATCTGTCGAATACTCGATGATGCGCGGGTTGAGGTAGACTTCAAATGGAAAGCCCTCCTTGTCGAAGCGTTGGACCCAAATGATTTGTCGCAAGACGCCTACCTGAGGGGCAGCAATGCCGACGCCCAAAGAAGCGGAATCCGTTACGGTTTGGTACAAACGATCAATGAAATGTTGCAGGGCTTCGTCCGTGGAATCTGCCTGGACCAGCCGACTGGGAGTCCGCAAGAGGAGAGAATCTGAGGGGTCGGTGATGAGGTAGACCCGCATGGGCTGGGTGGCCTCTTTTTCCGTAACAAAAGTGATTTCCTCAGACGTCAGTGGTCGAAACTGTTGAGCCAGCAGAAAGGATCCCCCCATCAGCAGCCCAACCAGTAGGAACAAAATTCGTTTGATAAACATACCGGTATCAGAACTTTTTCGTTGATTTAAGGACGAAGATACAAATTCATTATTCCTTATGAATCGGCTACTGCTCATATATTTGTTGATTTGGATGGGAGGTTTTGCCTCTTTGAAAGGGCAGGAGCATCTTCCCCTCCAGTGGGACCAACTCACCGATGTAAAATTTGCCAAGCCTGCACCAGGCAAATATGGCTTTGCAGCCGGAGAAGCTACCTTTGGGGAAACCATACAGGAATTGGCGGGGCAAGAAATCGAAATCAAAGGCTATATGCTCCCCATTACCGCAGATAATAAGGAATACATCCTCTCTCGCTACTCTTTCGATCAATGCTTCTTTTGTGGTGGGGCGGGTAAAGAAAGTGTGATCATGCTGTATCCAGATGACCAATTTGAGTTCGAACTGGACGAAATCGTTACCTTTCAGGGAGTGCTCCACCTACATCGAAGCCCGGATTCACTGGCCTTTTCCCTTCAAAGAGCAACGCCCGTTCCCACTCGCTAAGTGAGACTTGAAAAATAACTTCCTCTTTTCGCGTAGATATTTCTTTCCAGTCGAAGATCCCGGCTTGGCGGGAATCAAGGAAGGAAAACCGAGTTTGGCGGGTCGAAGATCCCGACTCTCGGGTCCAAATGAGGCTTTTTTTGACGAAGAGATGGGAAGAAAGAACGAGTGAAAAGGTCCAAGTTCATACTCCTAGACAAAATGGCG
>JBCCCJ010001287.1:0-2335 GCA_039033615.1 Bacteroidota bacterium | reverse complement strand
GTCATCCAGACTGCCCCTTCGTGGAGGACACAGTCGTGTACGCCAGGGGCACGGCCGTCATCCTCAAGCCTGGGCACGAATCTCGAATAGGGGAGGTGGACGCCGTGAGGTGAGAAGTGGAAGAAAGAAGGAGCGTGTTCATCCCCCGTGCTTTTGGTGCCGGTTTTCCCGCTGTTGTTGATGGTCTTTTGGTTGTCGTCGTGATTTTTGTCTGTTCCGCCGCGGTCGGCTCTGGTCAAGGGGCTTCATCTTGGTACTTTTTTTTGTCGTCACTGCCGCCAGCATTGCATCATCCGAAAATCGTGTACCAGCCCTGAGTGGACGCAGGGGGGGTTGTTACCCACACGAAGTCTGCTTCGGTTAGCACGGGGGATCGAAATCCCACTGAGGTCGCGCCGGCGCCAGGTATGCTCAGGAGTCGGGCCGCAGGCGAACCGCGTTTGCTTGCTTTCTCTAGTTCATCCGTCCCAGTAGGATCGCGGTTCACGAGAGTCGGCGACGACAGCGCCGATTTGAGGTTTTTATCCTGCCCTTCTGTGATAGTTCGCGTAGTGAGGAGGAGATGGAGAAGGAGAAGAAGAAGCAGGCGAAACGTCCAAGCGAGCATCGCAAACATGATCCACCGAGACACTGCAAACTGTCGGTCTTTTACAAGCGTCAACCCGCCCTCACCAAACGAGTAGCTCACGGTTCGGCATGGGCGGTAGTACGTAGCACGAACGTCGTAGGGGCGTTGTGAACACGGCCCGGTATCGGTCCAAATTTCCAAATTTCCAAAATTTCATAGAACGAAAGAAGGCGTTGCGCCCGGACTTTCCATTTTTTTCCCAAAATTTGGAAGGTACGCCCTGTTTCATTTTTTGAGAAGGGCGGAAATTTGGAAACTTGGGCCGTGTTTACAACGCCCCTTACCCAGTCGTTTCACAAGATCCTGCTTGGTGGTGCTGAGCACCTTCATTATACCTCAGCGAACGTTACTCCTGAGGCCTCCACCCAGTGCCGCGGCGTACACTCGATTGTGACGCTTCTCCTCTCTCCGGTTGCTGGTGCTCTCCTGATGTCTGAAAACAGATTGTCGAGCAGTCCCACAGGACAGGCAGTCTAGGCCTCACCCTTCCCTGGGTTTGATTCGCAAAGCTCCTTCTCGAGAGCCCGACCGCATCCGTTGACCGCCATCTCAATACCTCGGCGACACATCTATCGGTACCAAACATACGACATTTTCCGCGCACCGTTCTTGACTTTGTTCGTCCCGCCAGGGAGGCCTTGGAGACGCGCCCCACGCTCAAGTGCGTGCAGACGGTGAACCTGGACGATCCGGAGGCACGCTGCGACGGTGGCGACGTCTTGTTCGGACCTTGACCAATATTCCTCCAGTGATGGTCAAGAATGGCGTGCCGATGAATGCTACGCAGGTGGTCAATTTGCCATTCACCATGCCTCCACCAATCGGGAATAATTACCCAGATTTCTCACAACGAGCGGCTGCAGCTAACGGTTTGTACGATGAGTGTGGAGACCCCATCGTGTATGTGGTACATGATGATGTGTTCAATTCCATGAGTCAGGCCATCAACGGAAATCTTTTGATGAAGGACCGCTTCCTCAAATGGGATGATCCTACGGATCCCTTCGACAATGCCAATCCTCAACCCTTTGAAACGGAAAACTTTGAAGCCCCTTTGTTTGAGGTGCCGGGGCAAAATGGACAATACTATTTGGTCTATAGCAATAATGGACCTTTTGGCAGTGAAGTATTTTTCGCGACCTACTTTTCTGCCACCAATTTTGTGGATCAACCAGGGCAAGGAGACCCCGGAGCATTCAGCACTTCCACCCAACAAGTTCGTTTTGCTGTATCCCAAGTCCTGCCCGGCGGAGGGCGGAATGTCTATGTGGTGACCCAGGATAATGAAATTCGGTCTATCCCTATTTCAGGGACAGGAGTGATTCAAAGCTCGATTCAACTTCAACAGGGGAATGCTTCAAGTATAGGATTTCTTTCCTCCGAACTGGAACTCTCCCACGATGGTCATACCCTGGCTTGGGCTAGCAATTCGGCTGCCCCCGCTACCGCCTTGATCCACTTTTTTGACCTGCCGACCAGCACCCACACCACCTTTGAATTGGCACCAGGGGCTTTTCGCAAGATCATGGGACTGGAATTTCTAGCTGATGGCCGCTTAGCGATTACCGCAACTTGGAACGGCTTCTACACTGGATTTGATGGAGTCAGTATTTTCAACACCAGTTTGACGGGCTTGAATCACATCAGCAGTTCCAAGCCCTATGGCAGTTCGATGTTGGAACTGGGCGTAGATGGACGCTATCTGCT
>JBCCCJ010001286.1:0-2337 GCA_039033615.1 Bacteroidota bacterium | reverse complement strand
CCCCAGCACCTCGGACGCAGTTTATTCCGGGGAAACCGGAATGGCCAACCCGCCCTTGTGGTGATGACTGCGTCCCTAAATCATAGGTGAGACTTTTGTCTAGTAGTATGATCAAGCACCTATTCCCCCTCTTTCTCCAGCCAAGCTACGCCCAAGCGGATCAAGTGATAGGGGATTTCGCCTTGTAAATATTCGTATAGCGGCTTGATGGATTTCGGCCGTCCAACGGCCTGGATGGCTTCGCGGACCCGATACTGGACTTCGGTCGGAAGGTAGGGTTTCAGTTCGACCTCATAACCTTCTCGATACAATTGGGCCAGGTGAGAATAGACGGTCCCAGACTTGATTCGTCTGATCTCTGCGATCTGATCCACTTCGTAGCCTTCCCGCAAAAACGCATAGCTCACTTGCTGGGTGAGGCTGGGCGGTAGGTAGGCGCCTTTTTGTTCCCGCTCCTTTAGGATTCGCGCCAATTCTTCCTGAAATACCGCTCCGTAGCGACGGAATTTCTCTTTTCCTACCCCAGAAATGCGCTTCATCTCTGGGTCTCGCAATGGCAGTTCCACCGCCATTTCCTTCAAGCTGGCATCGCTGAAGATGAGGTAAGGGGCCAGATTTGTGTCGTTGGCGATGGCGGTGCGCACCTTGCGTAGCTCTTCAAATATTTCGGCTTGAAATTGCTCACTCTTGCTGAGACGGCGATTTTTATCCCGCTGCTTTTGTTGGCGTTCTCGCATGACAGAGGGTTGCACCAATTGCACCTTATTTCCCTCGAACAATACCGCATGGCTCATCGGGCTCAGTTTCAAGGCACTCTTTTGGTCGTAGGCGATCTCGATCAGCCCTTGATCCAGCAATTGCAGCAACACAAACTGCCAATCCGAAACCGACATATCGCTGCCCGCGCCATAGGTCTTGATTTTGTCGTAGCCTTTTTCGGTTACTTCTTTTCGGCGGGAACCACGAAGAATGTCGATCAGGAGGGTCATCCCAACCGCTTGTTTACAACGCGCAATGGCGGAGAGTGCCTTTTGAGCGAGAACGGTCCCGTCAATGCGTTGGGGGGGATTGTTGCAGACATCACAATTCCCGCACGACTGGCTTTCATGCTCCCCAAAATAGCTCAACAAAATCTTCCTCCGGCAAGACTGGGCCTGGGCAAATTGTTGCATCCGCTCCAATTTGGCCAATTGCAGCTCTGGTTGTCCACTCTGGGCGATGAAGTCCCGATAGGTAACCACATCCCGAAAGCTGAAAAACAGCACTGTATCACTCGGCAAGCCATCTCTGCCCGCCCGGCCGATTTCCTGATAATAGGATTCGATGTTTTTGGGCAGATTGTAGTGAATCACCCAACGGACATTGGATTTATCAATGCCCATTCCAAAGGCGACAGTCGCACAAATGATGGGGACTTCATCCCGAATGAACCGCTCCTGCACCCGCTGCCGCGCCTTGGCGGTCATGCCCGCATGATAAAAAGCTGCGGAAATCCCCGCTTGCTGGAGCCGATCACTCACTTGCTCAGTCCCTTTGCGACTCAGGCAATAGACGATGCCGGATTGATTGGGCCTCAGCCGAATGAACTCCAGAATATTCGCCATTCGTTGCCGTCCTGGAAGAACGGACAAACTCAAATTGGGACGATCAAAAGAATCCAGAAATTGCTCTGGCTGCTGCAAAGCCAGTTGATGAATGATGTCATTACGGGTGGCTCGGTCCGCAGTGGCAGTCAGGGCTACCATGGGAACCTGGGGAAAACGCTTCTTGAGGTGGGCAAGTTGGGTGTATTCCGGCCGAAAATCATGTCCCCAGGCAGAAATACAATGGGCTTCGTCTACGGCAAAAAGGTTGATTTTGACTCGGTCCAAGAGGGAAAAGAAGTCTGACGAAAGCACCTTTTCTGGCGAAACGTACAGCAGCTGAATGTCTCCCAGTAACACCTGATCGGTAAGCTCGCTCAACTCTTTGCCACTCAAAGCAGAATTGAAGGCCGCCGCCCGAATGCCGTTTGCGCGGAGTCCCTGCACCTGATCTTGCATCAAGGCAATCAAGGGAGAAACCACCACAGTCATTCCCGGCTGAAGAAGCGCCGGAATTTGGTAGCAAATGGATTTCCCCCCCCCCGTTGGCATGATTACCAAGCAGTCCTTCCCCTCGGTCAGGCGTTCGATGACTTCTGCCTGAAGTGGGCGAAAAGAGTCATATCCAAAGTAGAGTTTCAGCGCTTCCCGCGCCGCGCGCATATCCATCGGCAACACTTTGCCCGAAAGGTACTACAAAACTAGGGAATTGATGGGTTGGTTAGTTGGTGAGTTGGTGGACTGGTGGACTGGT
>JBCCCJ010001285.1:0-2342 GCA_039033615.1 Bacteroidota bacterium | reverse complement strand
CTTTCGACCTTCTGGGCGGATTTTCCCAGCGACATCTGCGTGAACAATGATTGCCTGAACAAAGGAGACCGGATTTGTGATACTCCACCCGATGCAGACGGCAACCCTGTTTCCTGCGGAGACGAAGAGACTGTCAATACTTGCTCTACGGATGGAGATGATTTGTCTCAGCTGAATCCATTTGCAGGGCGGGATGTGCAAGACATCTACGAAAACTTCATGGATGGGGGAGAACTCTCCTGTAAACACAGCTTTACCGAAGAACAAAAGAAGGTCATGCGACGAATCCTGATTCAGGATCGCAGAACTCTCCTTCAATCTGACGGCTGTACCCTCTATTTCAACAACCTCAGCCTCCTTAGCATCATCAACCCTGGTGTTGCGACTTGTGAAGATGTTGTGCGGCCAACAGTGCTGATCAAAAATACCGGGAACTTGCCGGTAGAAACGTGCGATCTGTTCCTGCAATTTGATCTGGCCACGGCCACCATGCACACCTGGAACGGCATTTTACTTCCGGGGGACTCTATCCCTTGGACCCTTCCAGAGCAGATCCTGACGGAAGGCGTACATTCCTTGCAGGCAGAAATCATGAGCGTCGATGGAGACGAAGGAGATTACTTTTTGCAAGACAATTTCTTCCAAAAGCGGTTTGCCTACTTCCAGTCCAACGAGACAGTCCGTGAATTTCCCTACTGCGTGGATTCCGAAGATGGCAAACTCCCTGCGGACTGGAAAGTCGCCAACTTGGATGAGCAGGTCAGCTTTGACGTACATCCCTGGGGAAATTGTACCGAAGCAACCGGCAACTATGTTCTCCGCTACAATACGAGTGGCAGTTGGTCTGATGGCATTGGGGCCGGAGCCAAAGGCACCAAGGATCTCTTGATCAGTCCGCTCTTGGATTTGACCAACTATTCTCAAGCCATGGTTCGATTCAATCGTGCCTACAAAGCTTCCAGTCCGGATCGCAACCTGACGCTTCGATTCAAGGTGATTGAAAATTGTCACCCTTCTTCGGTCATTGGTACCCCCAAAGGACGGAGTGATCTGGAGAGTTCTCAGACGCCTACAGATTTTGATATCATCGCCTGGGAGCCACTCAACTGTAATGAATGGGGAGCGGATACCATCAACCTATCCGCTTTTGTAGGCAAAAAGATTCACGTAATCATCGAAGTGGAATTGGACAGTGCCTACAGCCAGAATTTGTATCTCGACAACATTTGCTTCGAAGCCACTTCCGATTGCTTCATTCCTGAAGCGATTCCAACTAAGCCTGGTTTGTACATAGCAGATGATTTCTGTGTCGATAGTGAAGGCTGGGTCCATTATTGGAAAAGTGCTGCCGCTTCTCCTGAGACCGACACGGATGTATTGCTCATGTCGGTTCAGAACTTGATTCAAACGGGTGGAGTGCTACCAGTAGAAGACGTGAAACTCTTGGTGAGCCCCAAGCGTGGGCAAGGAGGCTATGATCTGAGCCAGAGCGCTCCTTATGTGATCAACCAACAAGGTTGGCACGTGATGAGCCGCTGCTTCTGGACCAGTCCAGAGACCCAGCCCAATGATAGGGTAGCCGTTCGTTTCTATTTCGATGCGGTGGACATTGGCGATATGACCGAGGCCGTAACCGGTTTGTCTCAGCCAGACCAATTGGTCCTCTACACCATCCCACAGGGACTCAATCCAGATCCAGAATTGGGCCATGAAGAGGTTATCCCTGCGATGTACCGGGAGATCCGTTCAGAGGAGCAGGCCATAACAGGTGGCTGGCGATTCAAGGAAATGGGCAATTTCTTCGCTGCGACCTTTCAAGCAACCGAATTGGGAAGTGGAGGAATCGGTACAGGCGGCGATGGACGGGCCGGAGGGGCTTTATATCCCCCCAAGATCCAGGAATTGTCTACCACTCAGACCTTGGAGCGCCTGCGCTTGGCGTGGTATACCCGAGTAGAATGGAGAGCCGATTACTTTGAGGTCTACCGATCAGAAGACGGGCAACTATTTGAACCAATTGGGGATACCATAGCGACCGGATTTTCTCTTCAGGAAACTGCCTACAGCTATGTAGATAATACGCCGCTGGAGAATGGAGCCTATTATACCCTGAAACTGATCCACAAAAATGGCTTGGAAGCCTATTCGGACACCGTCTGGGCAGAGTTTGATCCAAGCAAGATCGTTCAGGTGTTTCCCAATCCGAGCCCTGATATGCTGAAGGTACAACTCGATGTGATCACTCCTCAACCCGTTGCGCTGGAGATCTATGATGGGAAATGGCAGAAGCTGGAGAGCACTGGCGGGGCTTTACATACCTGCTGCTCCAATTGCAACTTGGG
>JBCCCJ010001284.1:0-2348 GCA_039033615.1 Bacteroidota bacterium | reverse complement strand
CGCCAAAAGCATGTCCGGGGTGTTGCAAGTGATGCAGATAGAGGAGGCAGTCGCCGTCTTGGCCGATGGATTTTGGCAAGCCAAGCAAGCCTTGGCTCAGGTGGATATTACCTACACGCAGCCAGAGGAAGCGTCGATTCAGCAGGCTGATATTTTTACGCAGTTTGGACAAGCGATGGAGGCTGCCATTGCCGATGGGGAGCAAGAAGAAGACGTGAAGCAAGGCAAGGTAGAGAAAGGCTTCTCTTCCGCAGCCAAGGTAGTCGATGCAGAATATCAGGTGCCCTACCTCGCTCATGCTTGTATGGAGCCCTTGAATTGTACCGTTTGGTTGCATGATGGCATCTGTGAAATTTGGACCGGAACTCAGAATCCACTTGGGGTAAAAGATGAGATCGCTGAATTCCTCGGATATGACACCGATCAGGTGCTGGTTCACAACCAATATCTCGGTGGTGGATTTGGTCGAAGGGCAGAAACCGATGTGGCTCGCCAGGCGGTAGCCATTGCGCAGCAAGTAGATCATCCGGTCCAACTGATCTGGACCCGAGAGGAAGCCATGCGGCAAGACGTGTACCGGGAAGCCAATGTCAGTCGTTTTCGGGCGGCCTTGGATGAAGCCGGAAAGCCTTTTGCCTGGGAAAATCAATATGTGGACAAGCATCATCCCCCTGATGCGCCGCACATTCCTTATGGTATTGCAAACCAATTCATCCATTACGTCAAAAGCCCTACCCACATCCCTTGGGGCAACTGGCGGAGTGTAGATCATTCTCTCCATGGATTTTTTACCGAATCTTTCATCGACGAATTGGCGGTTGAAGCTCAACAAGATCCCTATGAGTATCGCCGAGAACTATTGAAAGACCAGCCTCGCTTCCTCAAGGTGCTGGACATGGCCGCCGAAAAAGGCAATTGGGGAAAACCTTTGCCAGAGAACTGGGGGCGCGGCATTGCCATCCATAAGTCCTTCTTCACCATAGTTGCAGAAGTGGTAGAGGTCGAAATTGTGGGGGACAAGCCCAAGGTTCACAAAGTAACCTGTGTGGCCGATCCTGGCTATGCCTATCATCCCGATGGCTTCAAAGCCCAAATGGAAAGCGGCATCATGTACGGTTTATCTGCCGCGCTCCACGGTGAAATCACCATCGAAAACGGAGCGGTCAAGCAGAGTAATTTTCATGACTACGAAATCCTCCGCATGGACGAAGCGCCCCAGGTAGAGACCTTCATCATCAATAGCGGCCACAAAGCGGGGGGAGCGGGAGAACCCAGTACCCCAGCCATTGCTCCTGCGGTAGCCAACGCCATTTTTGATGCCAACGGTCAGCGAGTGAGGAGTTTGCCGATCAAACTGGAAGCCAATCCGTTGAAGACGGAGTTTGGCGTAGGGGGCTGAGCCTAGACCACAATCGCTTGCCAGAACAAAAAGAGCCTGGACTGTAAATCAGTGCCGGCTCCTATGAGTTGGTCTGGTGGTTCTCGCTACCGCTTCACCAATTTCAAGGTTTGGCTGTGGGCACCTGCCCCAAGTCGGAGCAGGTATACCCCCGCAGGCAGAGGCTGACCATTGGAGTGGTTCCCATCCCATTGAAGCCGGATTTGATTTCCTTGCAAGAGGGATCGTTCCGGTTGAAGCTGTCCCACATATTGCCCCTCAATCGTAAAGATATGAAGTTTGGCCTGCGTCAACTGCGCCGGCGAAAGACCGTCTAGGTCAATGAAAACACGTTCCGCAAATGGGTTGGGGGAGGTGGAGAGGTAGGAGGTTGTTAAGTCTTTGCTTTCTTCTTTTCCCGTAAAAATGGAAGAATTTACAAATCCATTGGCTGTGCTATCCTCCAAACAAAGGAAAGCAGTATGTCGGGAAAGGACCCTGGCTTCAAGGCTCAGTTGAGTGATTTCCGCTTTGTTGATTGGATCATATACATCCGAGCTTTCTCGTTGTTGGATATTCAGCCCTGCTTTTGCTTCCTCAAGCAAGGTGTCCGATAGGGGGCTTTCCTGGATGGAAAAGGACATCGGTTCCTGAGAAATGAGATAGCTGTCCCATTGTTGCAAAGAGCCATCAATCAAAAAGGGAGCAGAGATGGTCCCCACCTCCAGATACGCTCGGGTCGGAGACCTGCGGGGAGAGACGAGTGGAGTAGGGAAGCGCGTTTCTGGAGGAAGAAAATGCTTGAAACGAAGCGAATCCAGGTGATTGATCGCTTGCAAAAAGGAATGGCTAAGGTTGATGTAAAGCGAATGAACCGTTAAAGAGGTCCGGTTAAATGACTCAGGGTTCAAATGATTCAAAAAATAGTAGTGGTTATGTATTGAATGGCAATTGGAGAGGGAGCCTTGGG
>JBCCCJ010001283.1:0-2348 GCA_039033615.1 Bacteroidota bacterium | reverse complement strand
CTGGCCTGCCATTTTGATTTTTCATCCCGAGGGACGACTGATGGGACGAATTGACGGGTATGTCGCACCCCAAACCCTCGTTTCCATTCTGCAAAAGCATATTCGTAGCTTGGAACACGAACGCCGCACTGCTTATATTGCCTTGGTAGAAAAGCAGGAAGAGGCCAAAAATATGGCCCAACTTCTCTCCGATGATGAAGTCTTGAGTCCAGCCGTAGCCGTTCAGGATATGAGTCTGCAAGCTCAGACGATGCGGACCCGAGGAGAACAAAAAATTACGTTGCTCCAGA
Source organism: Bacteroidota bacterium (assembly GCA_039033615.1). Taxonomy (GTDB): domain Bacteria; phylum Bacteroidota; class Bacteroidia; order J057; family J057; genus JBCCCJ01. Next base: position 2,058 of record JBCCCJ010001283.1, on the reverse strand, counting down.
CAGTGGAAGGAATGGAGGAATATAGCCTCAAAAGTCTTCCTGAGTTGCCCAATCAGCAGCCAACTTATGGCTTGTTACTTGGCGCTCACACATCTTACAAGGACCTGAAATACCAGGTGCAAAAAATTCGAAAATTCTGGCGTGGTCAGATCTGGGTATACGCTGAAGAGAGTGAAGGAAATCCCGTTTACAAACTGGCGATTGGTGCGTACGAGGATCGGGAAACAGCCGAGAGTTTCGCTGGTGCCATCTATCGGTTTGAGCGAATCAACGCCAGCATTCTGAATTTACAGCTCCTGAAGGACTAAGTAAGATTTTCCGACCGATTGGGAAAAAGCAAAGGGCAGATTTCAATCTGCCCTCCTTTTTTTGTATGTTGCACAAGCCGTTTCCCTCGGAAATCTGCTGCTTTTGCCCATGAAAAAGGTCTTGATCACACTAATTTGGGTCTTCATCACTGGTGGATATTTCAGTCTGCCAGTCGAAGGTTCCGCCACTCCTTTGCTTTCTGGTTCTACCAAAGATTCGCTCAACAGAGCGAAGCCCAACCACGCAGGTCTCGTCCTGCGGAAGGTCATTGGGGGGCAAATTCAGCCAAAGTCAGTCGTACATTCCGGTACGGGGCGTTTTTTTGCCCAAAACATGATGTATCGCCACTCCGTGACGGTCTATGATCGCAACTATAACCTGATCAAAACAATCTCAGATCGGGTTCGGCTGTCTGATTTTGGCATCACTGGTTACACTGGTTGGCACAAAGGCTCCCCGGTAGAGTGTGCCTTTACACCAGATGGGAAATATGCGTTTGTAACCAATTACAAAATGTATGGGGCAGGCTTTGATAATTCCGGTACGGATGATTGTACCAGAGACCCCGACTATGATCACAGTTATCTCTACAAGATCAATACGCAGAGCCTTGAGATCGAACAATTGATCAAAGTAGGTGGCGTACCCAAATATGTCGCAGTTACCCCTGATGGAAGCAAAGTGCTGGTAACCAACTGGTGTACCGGAGATCTCAGCATTGTGGACATCGAACTAGGGGTGGAAGTCAAGCGGATTACCTTGGGGAGATTTCCCCGAGGCATCGCGATTGATTCAAAATCACGTTTCGCCTATATCTGCATGATGGGGGAGGCAAGGCTAGCCAAAATCCGCCTGACGGATGATTTTTCCAGAGAATGGATCACCAAAGTAGGCAGCACCCCCCGCCACATCATCATGAGTCCAGATGATCGCTATTTGTACATCTCGCTCAATCACCCCGGAAAAATTGCCCGCTATGATTTGGTGAAAGAAACGATAACGGCAGAAGTCAAGACGGGAGCCAAGGCAAGGTCGATGGTCATGACACCAGAAGGCGGGATTCTGTATGTGGTGAACTATGACGACTTCACCATTTCTAAGGTGTTGACGGAAACCTTTGAAGAGGTGCAGGAGGTAGAAGCCAATGACAAGCCGATTGGGATCACCTTCGATGCCGAAACTCGTACCATTTGGGTGGCTTGTTATTCTGGAAGCATCATGATCTTTGAAGATACCACTTATACCAAGCCCATCCCGGAACCGATTCGAGATTTAGGCAAGGTAGGTCCACTGGCTCCGAAAAAGGAAAAGGATCGAGGCATCTCTTATGTCGAGCAGCAACGAAAAGCCCTACAACCGGACCATCCGGGAAGGGTAATCTATCGAAAAGCAGAAGAACCCGTTCTTCCCAATGATGCCTTTGAATCGTTTGAAGAAAGACCAAGCGAGGAAGCAATTTCGACTTCCCCGGCGGACGCTCCAGCATCCGCTGCGCCAGAACCCATGTGCTACATCATTGTCGCCAACGTAAGGAGCGAATCAGCGGCCAAAGTCGAACGTGAGCGCCTGAATGCCATGGGGTATCAATCCTCTATCCTGGATGGACCCAATGGAAGCTTTCGGATCAGCTGCTGGAGTTTTGATCAGCGGGCCAAAGCAGAGGCTCGTCTGCCGTTTCTCCAGCAATCCTTCAGAGGGGCCTGGATTCATCAACCAACCCCAAATCAGTGAAGGAACCTTCCCAAGACG
>JBCCCJ010001282.1:0-2349 GCA_039033615.1 Bacteroidota bacterium | reverse complement strand
AGAGGTGGTCAGAACCCTGGGCGTGAATCTGGAACAAGTGATTGCGCCGAAACAGGGATGGGACATCTCTTCCGGGATAGAAGCCTATTATGATCGAGTCGGGAGTGAGGCGTTTCGCCTGGATCTGAGAGACAGCAGCACGATGGAGCTACGCGGCCTCTATCCGGATGGGGCGAATGCCTGGAATGTGGCTGCTTACAGCTTACACCGCTGGAAACGTAACCAATGGCGACTGGAAGCGGGCCTGCGCTACAACTGGTTTCGCTTGGAAAGCGAAGCTGAACAGCTTGGAGCCTGGGTCTTACGGCCTCAGGCCCTGGTAGGGCAAGCAAGTGTGCGCAGGGATTGGTCGCCACGTCATCATGCCAAGCTCAGCTTGCAGCGTGGGTTTCGAGCCCCCAACCTCTATGATTTGAGTAGCGTTGGTTCCTTTGATCTTGGCATTGAGGTGCCAAACGCCGCCCTACGACCGGAAAAGAATTGGACCCTGGAATGGAGCGAGCGATTTCGGGCTTCGAATTGGCAGGGAGGATGGACCCTGTTCGCAACCCGCTTGACTGACCTGATTGGTCGGCTGCCAGCGCAATATCAAGGGTTGGATAGCTTGGATGGGCAGGCTGTGTTCATCAAAACCAATATCGGCCAAGCAATCGTTGCTGGGGCGGAAGCCCAATGCCAATGGCGACTCACGAGAGCGTGGACCTTGCAGACCAGTTTGACTTATACATTTGGCCAAACCCTGGAGGAAGAGCCGGTTCCGTTGAGCAAGATGCCACCGCTATTCGGGCAGACAGGCATTCTCTGGCAGGAGAATGGCTGGGAACTTCAATTGCTGAGTCGATTTGCCGCAGCGCAGCGACGCCTATCTCCAGAGGATATGCTGGACCCAATCGTGGCTGATGGCGGAACAAATGCTTGGATATCCGTGGACGTCCGGCTGGGATATGTTGGCGAATGGTGGGAGGCGAGGTTGGGGCTCCAGAATGTGATGAATCAAGCTTATCGCTACCATGGCTCTGGGGTGGATGCCTATGGCCGAAGTGGCTGGGTGAGCCTTGCGGTACGTTTATGATTCCGGGTATGCAATCTCCTGGTCTCCCATCCAGATCTGGGCCTTTATTCCTGCATGGGGGTACGTCACATGTCCCAAATTCTCTGGTGATGTTGGCATAAATGGCAGTCGCTAGGCGCCTGCTCCCAAACTTCTCTCTTCGATTTGCTACCAAGATGGGTATCCCTATGGGCTGCGATTGTCTATTGACAAGGAGAAGCACCTCAAAAAAACGATTCGCAGCGCGATTCGCAGCTTGGTAGAAATAGATGCTCTGTAGAAGAAAGCAGGCGCATCGCGACTGTCATCTACTGGGATATTCTTTTTCTGGTGCCATTTGACGTACATCCCCTGCCTGAGAGGTCAGTGATTGTAACTTACTCCTTTCTGGAACTTCTCAAAAGCTGCCTGATTGGGAAACCACCGCAAGTGAATTTCCGCTCCATCTTCGCGGCTTTTGGGGCAAAAAGCAAGCTGCAATTGGCCCCGATGTTTGCGGACCAATTGCGGCACTTGGGTTTCATAGGGATGGAAAGTGGCGGCTTGTTTTGGATCAAAGGGTATATGAACGATCACCCACCAACCGCTCGCATCAGGCGGAACAATCATAGGTAGCGATATCTACCACAAGGAGATACCAGGTCCCGTCAATTTTTCCCAACAAAAGGTCATTCGTCTGCCTGTCGGTGTGTCAAAACCTGCGGCTTGTTTCCTGTGCTCAAAACAGATGGCTGATCGATTCTTGAGTCTAATAGTTATAAAGCTGCTTTTCCCTTTCAAATGAAGAATCATTTGCAGTGTACTGGACGGACGCTCAGGAGCTGAACGATCCCAGCCGGAACTACATCGAGGGCCGACTCGGCAACCGCCGCATCTTCTGGTAAGTCGTGGGGGGACGTTTCTTGGTCGAGATTGACCGTTTTTGCTTTGGCACTCAAAATTTTGATGCTTCCCCGCAACGAGTTATCCCAAGTTGAGCTCGCCGAAATTGATGTGAAGTCGATCATTGATGGACGTTCAAATATAGCGGAAAATTTTCAGCCACATCCCAATCTGAATGTTCCATTCCAGGTGCCCGTCCGGCTATGGCTACCTGGCCTACTGCCCCCAGCCCACCGACTGGGACAACTACAACTGGTCAGTTTCCTTCCTCTCTTCCTACCGTCAAGCCCTTCTGAAGGCTTGTCGAATCCCAGGTGCTGCACGTGGCCGTACATGGGAAGCTGGAAGCCGTCGTGCTGCCCATTCGCGATCCCGACGGGGGCGGTGGTGGCGGTCATCATCGCCGCCATCATCGT
>JBCCCJ010001281.1:0-2349 GCA_039033615.1 Bacteroidota bacterium | reverse complement strand
GTTTGCCACGAATGGACGAATTTTCCCCACAGCTTTTAGTTGGTAGGAATTCAATTTGATTCGTGGCTGAGGGAATTGTCTGAGATGCTTCAAGTCTGCGATTCCCGGAATTGGAGCGGAGTCTGCCCATTGAGTTTTTTGAAGAGTTTGAAAAAACTGCCAGCATCCTCGAAACCGAGCTCAAAGGCAATTTCCTTAGCGGTCTTATCCGTGTAGTGCAGCAAGCGGCGGCCTTCCAGGGAAATTCGCTCGTGAATCAGACGAAGTGGACTGGGTTGGTCGTTTTTCGCAAAGACATTCGACAGCGTCTTGGGAGATTTGAAGAGCAAGTCCGCATATTCACTCACCTGTTTCTTTTCCCGAAAATGCAGATCCACCAACACCTGATACTTGCGAATCAGATCCAATTGGGTCGGCTCCGCAACTTGGGGCAGATACTGCTCGCGGGCAAGGCGGGTGCTTTTGATGATGAGCCGTTTGAGGAGCATCCGCAGCATTTCGCCCTGGATGTTGTCCCGTGTCCGAAATTCCTCTTCAAAGACCTGCCTGAGCAACTCAAACGAATGCTGCTCGTCCTCCTCCAAGGCAATCAAGCGAGGCCGTTGCGCCCCGAAAAACAGGATGCCGTTGCAGGAAACTTCTGCGTCGTGGGTCTGGATGCAGTAGAATTCCCGGTTGAAGGAAAATGCCGCTAGGTCTTGGGTAGGAGCCACAAACGCAAAGCGGTGAAAATAGGTCAGACTCACCAGATGATTCGGCGGCACCTTCGTCCGCACCCCATCCAATTCCAGCGGAATGGCTACCTCCGAGCGATTCCACAACAGATGAATCAAGCCCTCCTGTTGTTGCAAATGGTCCCAATCCTGAGCGATGTGGGCGCTAAAGGAGAAAAATCCCGCCAAAGTCGGGTCCGTAAAGGTGTATAGCATGGCCGCAAGATGGCGAATGGGTGGGAAAAAGGATGACGTTTGGCAGACGTTGGGGAGAGATCGTGTGGTGGGAATCTTTCTAATACGACCAAGGGGTAGCAATGAGACCTCGTAGGTTTCTCCAAAAACCTACGAGGTCTTTTTTTCCCAGCCCCTTTTTCGGGTCAATTCGCTCATTCGTGGCTGAACTTCCCTCATTCGAGGCGCCGCCAAGTGTCCATCTGAGATCTTTGGCCTGCGGCAGAGGCAATTCCTCGGCCTGGAAGACCGAGGTACAGCTAATCAAAGCTTGTCCTTTCCCTAGCTGAAAATCCTTATCTTTGAATCTCAAAGTGAATGTTTATGAGATGGATTTTCGCGATCAGTCTGATCGCAATCATATGTGGAGCCTGTGGATCGCCCGAGGCCACCCAAACCACTTCCGAACCCTCCCAAGCCGAACCCGTGTCGCCACCTCCTAGCCAGGACAGTCGCAAGAAAGTGCTCTTCTTTGGCAACAGCCTCACGGCTGGCTACGGAGTAGATTTGTCTCAGGCCTTTCCCAGCCTGATTCAGGGTTATATGGATTCCCTGGACCTGGACTATCAGGTGATCAACGCCGGGATCAGTGGAGAAACCACCACCGGAGGCCTGAATCGCTTGAGTTGGGCCTTGAAACAGGAGATTGCGGTTTTTGTGCTGGAACTCGGTGCCAATGATGGGATGCGAGGCATTCCCGCTGAGGCCACCAAGCAGAACCTCCAAGGCATGATTGACTTGGTGCTAGACACTTACCCCGATTGCAAGATTCTTTTCACGGGCATGATGGTCCCGCCGAATATGGGCGACGATTACCTCCAGGAATTTCAGCAAATTTTCCCGAATGTTGCTGCTGCCAATAGAGAGAAAGTGAGTTTTTTACCCTTCTTGCTGGAAGGGGTGGCGGGTGAACCCGAGCTGAATCAGGCCGATGGGATTCATCCTACGCCAGAGGGGCATGAGATTGTGGCGAAGCATGTGTGGCAGGCGTTGGAGCCGATGCTGTGAAGAGACCACTTCGCTGACAGAGTACAGAAGTCAGACCTGTTCCCTGTCAGAATTATGACCTTCATTAGTTTCTATCAATCGTTTTATTTTTTCGCTTTTTTAAAAAAGGAAGTCTCTTTTCTGACCTCTGACCTCTGACCTCTGACCTCTAAAATTTGTCTTTTCCCCTCATCGCTGAAGTCATCGTCCCGGTTCCGGTGAAAACCAATTTTCACTATGTGGTACCGGAAACCCAGCGCGAGTTCATCGCGGCGGGCAAGCGGGTCTTGGTGCCATTTGGTCGATCCAAGATCTACACTGGGGTGGTGCGGCGGGTGCTGGAGCATCCGTCAGGCCTGACATAGAACCTCCCAGGTTGTCAGCCACAGCGGGTCAGGACTCAAAAAGACTAACC
>JBCCCJ010001280.1:0-2351 GCA_039033615.1 Bacteroidota bacterium | reverse complement strand
AGCAATCGCCTTCGCAGCAGCCTTTCTTCCAGAAAGAAGGGGGGCAGGAGGCCTTTTTCTCAGCTAATCCCATCCAAACCAGCCTGCTCGGATCTCCTCCTTCTGATCAGTCCCAGCCTTTTTTCTCCCCCTTCATCCAGCCCAAGCTCAGCATCGGTCAACCCAACGACCGCTATGAACAAGAGGCAGATGCTGTAGCCGATCAAGTGGTGCAGCGCATGAAGCAGCCTATCTCTCCAGATACTATTTCTCAGGTTGGATCTGAACAAGCACCCCAGATTCAGCAGAAGCCGCTGGCCATCAGTCGAATCCAGCGAAAGCCCATTTTTGAGACGCGATCAGAAGAGGCCATGCCGGTTCAGCGGAAAGCTGCTAGCGTGAGCCTTCCAGGTCTGCAATTGGTCCAGGAAGAATCCCATGCAGAAGAGGAGAATCTACAAGAAGGCGGAGAAGAACGGCAAGAACAAGTAGTTTTTGACAGCGCGCCTCCTCCGCCGGAGGAACCCAACCTCCAGACCAGCAGCGGTAGCCCCCAGACTGCCACTCCCAGCCTCGAAAACCAACTCAACAGCAGCAAGGGAGGCGGTTCCCCCTTGCCAGAGGATACCCGCTCTGGGATGGAAGACGCCATCGGCTCAGACTTCTCGGGCGTACGCATCCACACCGACTCATCGGCCGTTCAGATGAATCAGGACCTGGGTGCCCAAGCCTTCACCCACGGCAATGACATCTACTTCAACTCTGGGAAGTATGATCCCGGCAGTGAAAGTGGGCAGCATTTGTTGGCGCATGAGCTGACGCATACGGTGCAGCAGGGGGGAGGGGGGCAGCGAAACCTTCAAAAAAGGGAGTCTACAACACAAGAAATTGCGGCACCAACTACCGCTTTGGAGATCACTCGGGAGTTCCGCCCGGATCAAGCTTGGGAGAATTATCTGAACTCCCACAAGAGCGGTGCACGGGTTTGGGTGAAGATTGGCAATGATTATGAAGGCCACATCTACGTCAACCAAAAAAAGATCGGTCAGGGAGGAAATCCTGGGGTGTATCAGTTGGATGGAAGAAAATCTCACAAAAACCATCTCAAGGCGAAGGGGATTCAATTCTTAGATGCGATCAATGGAGTTGAGCCAATTCTGATATTGAACAAATTCGGGGAGGATCGAAAAACCACTGGCTATGTCAGTGTGACGGTTAATGGTCGAGCACTCAGAGTTAAGAAAGGATTGATCGAACAGGTCCGAAGCAATATGGATGCCCTTGGAATGTTGGGGGTACAACTTCCAAACTTGAAAGGGATTGGTATTCACAACGAATTCTCCGATGGGCTACTGAAATTTAACATCACTGGCCTTTCCGCCAACATCAATGGATTCCTGGAAGCGGGGGGAGGAATTGGCATCTCTGGAAACCAACTGACCTTTGACGTTACAGCAAAAGTTACGGTTCCGGGAGTAGCTGAGGGAGATTTCAATTTGAAAATGCTGCCCACAGGTAAACTGGACGGCCGTGCGGAAATCAATGCTGATATCGCCAATGTGAATGCGATATTGATTGTGGAATACCTCAATGGGGAAGTAACCATCAAAGGGACCGGGAACATCAGTTCTGAGAAATTCAGCGGGTCTATCAGCTTTCTGGTAACGGACAAAAAGAAGGCGAATGACACCATGTACTCCGAATTGGGTGTTGAGCGGGTGGAGAAAGAAAAGAACAAAGCAGCTCCGCCCAAAAGCCCCCAGCCAACGGTAAAAACGCCAAGGAATCAGGTCTTAGTTGGGTGGGGAACGGTCACCGCAACCATTACCCCGTGGTTGGAAGGAACTGCCAAAATCGGCATTTCGCACGAGGCGCACATCACCATGGTCGGGGAAATTGTCATGCCTGATCAGGTGGAGTTGATGGAAAAGCGAGGGGTCAAAAAGACCCTATTTGATGTCAAAATCAAAGCGGGCTACGGAGTGCCACTTGTGGGTCAGGTGTACTTGTTTACGGGCATCGAACTGTTCATCAATGCTGGATTTGGGCCTCTGGTGCTCAAAGATGTTGGGATGAGCGGGACCTATTCTACCGATCCCGCCGTTCGCCAGAACTTCACCATCACCGGGACGCTCAACATCAATGCTTTTGCCATCTTGGGGCTAAAAGCCAAAGGTGGGGTGGGACTTACTCTCCTTGGACATGATATCGAGGCGGGGGTAGCAGTTACGGCAGCAGCGGGAATCAAAGCTTAGCCTCAACTTCGCAATCCAAGTTGGTCTCTTCGATCGGATTACCATCCGTACCGAGTACGCACACCGCCACTGACCGCAGTGAGACATCCAATCCAATAAACACCTTCATCGTATTCT
>JBCCCJ010001279.1:0-2356 GCA_039033615.1 Bacteroidota bacterium | reverse complement strand
TATAAAAACTGATCATCCACTACAATTATTTCATGAAATTTCATGAAATAAATTTCACCAAGAAACTATTTCTTGCATCTTGTTTCACACTTGCATACATTAGGTTATCTTTCAGGAACATACTCTTTCCAAACTACACCACTTCCTTATTCGGTTGCAGGAATCCCTGCCATCATTCTGACAAGTTCCCTTTCAGAATGATCTACTACTTACTTACTCAAGTATGCGATATCCTCATGTCTCGTCTTTCTGTAAAAGTATCAAGGTAAAGACCAACCATCCTGCTGTTACAGCGCGCGCACCGCCGATTTTCCTTCGCCATTGGATAGACCATGACTTTCCACCCTAGAGAGAATAGCCTGTTTGGCTCTTGTCTCTTTCTATGAAATACTGCTATGAAAAATTTTCCCTATTCCAATCCCGAGGCTTCTTTTCAAGCGAAACGAACAGCCCTCCACGGATTGATCGGCCAACAAGCGATTGCCCTCACCCGGCTCGCCCCAAATGGTCTCATCTTCCTCCACCAACACTCATACGCAGCCGTCTGTCATACATTACCGATCCCTGCTCAGGCATTGGTAACCGTGATCGGCGTTTCGATGAATGAATTGGTAGTACAACTGTCTCTAAATCAAAAACCTATGCGCTCCTATTACGCTACCCGTACTCCCCTAGGCCATCAACAGCCCCCGACCTCTATTTTCCACGCACTCAATCTGCCAGAACTCTTCCAATTAGATCCCATGTTTGAAGCTCATCCACAAGGAGAACGATTTGCCCGAATTCTACAACTGAATGAGCTAGGGCTCTGGTTCATCAAGAGGCATCTCGCAGAAGTAGTCCAGGAAGGTATGCCTACTGTCTGGCAATCCGTGCTAGATGAACAGCTTGAGTTGTGGGAATATCTGGTCTACATGATGAGCAGACGTCTTGCCGCCTTCAGGAAGGAAGATAAGCAAGTCATCTGCCAGAACCTGATGTTGAAATCAGCTCAGCAGTTTCAATCTTTCCATGAAATTCAGCTCTTATGGTCTGGCAAGCTAGAAATAGGCCTAGAACTTCCTCTAGCCGAGCGAGATTTAAATCTTGCTCACCTGCGCGAATTTCAAGCGATTCATCGCGGCCATTCTTTGAAACATCAATTCAGTACCGCTTATGAAAAGACCTCTGCTCCTCCAGATCTACTTGAAAAGCTGGCCCGAATCGAAACGCTCATGAACCATGAATATGTGGCCCTCTTCCGAATGGAATTTCCTGACTGAACGGTTTTCCTACCTCTACTCTACTGATAGAAAGCCTTCTATTTCAAGCGAATTCAATTCCTTTCCTCTTGGACTGGTTGTCAATCCCATAGGTTGATAGCCAACCATGAGGAAATGGTTGTTTGGTAGCATGGCACCAGTTTCCTTCCGCTATCCTTCCACCATCTCCATCAACCGCTTTACCCGTTCCTCCTCCACTGGTTTACTCCAATGCCCATCTTCCTTGAACCAGGAGCCAATGACGAGCCCATCACAAACGGCGAGGTAGCCCTTCACATTGTCGAGGGTGACGCCTGAGCCGACCCAAACAGGGAGTTTGACGGCGGCTTTGACCGCGGCGATCTCTTCCAGATTGGCGGCAACTCCAGTAGCGGTTCCGGTGACGATGAGGCCGTCGCTGAGGAAAAATTCCGCGGCCTTGGCGGTTTCGACCAGATCTACGTCGGCGGTCAGGGCGTGAGAACTGTGCTTCTTTTTGATGTCGGTGAAGATGGGGATATGATCCGCCCCGATCTGACTGCGGTAGCGGAGCAACTCTCCCGCCTGGGCATCCATCCAGCCTTCGTCGGCCACGTGTCCAAACACAAAACCTTCCGCCCGCACAAAATCCAATTCTGCGGCTTGGGCCACCGCTACGGCCGCCTGATTGGCACCTGCCAGAATCTGAATCCCACAAGTCAGATTAGTCTCCCGCTTGATGGCTTGACCGACCATGGTCATCATCGCCACAATTTCTGGCCCCACCTCCCGATTGAGATAGGGAATGTCATGCATGTTCTCGATGGCGATGGCGTCGATGCCACCCGCTTGATAGCGTTTTGCTTCGATGACGGCCTGCTCTACGATGGCGTCCGGATTGCCTGCAAAGCGAGGGGTACCCGGCAAGGCCGCAACGTGAATCATGCCGATGATGGAGGGGCGATTTTCTGCAAAGGCAAGCATAAGGAGCTATTTTCTAGGGTGATATAAGGCATGGATCTCCCGAAGGTATTCCCGGTCGAGATGGAGATATACTTCGGTGGTGGTGATGGATTCGTGGCCCAACATTTCCTGAACGGCCCGCAAATCTGCCCCCCCTTCGAGCAAATGGGTCG
>JBCCCJ010001278.1:0-2360 GCA_039033615.1 Bacteroidota bacterium | reverse complement strand
TCAATTCCATTCGTTCCCTGGCCCACTTGCAGACGATACGTACCTGATCATCAATGGTTAAATGGGTGGTGTCTAAGACCATAGCATCTGCTGCCTGACGGAGGGGAGCAATGGCCCGCGTGGTATCAATGCGATCTCGCTCCCGTAAGTTTTCGATCACTTCTGCTAAAGAAATATCGATGCCTCTGGCCTGCATTTCTGCCAGCCGCCGCTTGGCTCGTACCTCCATCTCCGCCTTCATGAAGACCTTGAGTTCGGCATCGGGAAAGACGACCGTACCGATGTCCCGACCCTCCAATAATACGCCTTTACTCGCACCCATCCGCCGCTGCTGAGCGACCATGGACTCCCGCACCGAAGCATGCACACTCACCGGACTCACAATGGCCGATACCTCCGGGCTGCGAATGTCTTTTTCCACGACCTCTCCATTCATTTCCGTCTGAAGGTCGCCTGCCTCATTTCGGATAAAGGCGATGTGAATGTCTTTGAGAGCGGCGATCATCCCAGGATGTTCGTAGTCGAAAGCGATCTCATGGCGGAGGAAATACAAGGAAACCGAGCGATACATGGCCCCGGTATCGATGTAGATATAGTCCAGGTCATTGGCTACTCGCTGGGCGGTGGTGCTCTTTCCACAGCCGGCGTATCCGTCGATGGCGATGGTAATGTTTTTCACGTCGGCAAAATTACGCAAAATGTCTCTGAGAAGGTAGAACGATTCAAGAAGGCAATGGTAACAGATCTGATATATCTACACTTTTCTCTATATTGCATTTCTCAACCGGTAGGAACGGGCCAACTGAGCCCTTCAAAGCCAAGCCTACGCGTTATGTTTCACAAACAGGATTGTGCTTCTCCCAAGAACCATTCCTTGTTGTATTGGCTGTCAACTGGTTATGAAGATTCTGGTTACTGGTGCGGCAGGTTTCTTAGGTGGTCGTTTGGGGAAAGCCCTGGCGTCCCAGACCGATCATGAGGTGACAGGCACCTCTCGGCGCTCCCATCGACAAGCGGAATTCGAAGCGCTGGGAATTCGTTTTGTGGCGGGCGACCTCACTGAGCAGGCCTTTTGCCGCTCCATTGTCCAAGGGCAGGAGGTGATCATTCATTGTGCAGCGCTTTCCTCTCCTTGGGGCTCCTATCAGGCTTTTTACTCGGCGAATGTATTGGCGACGAAATATTTGGCAGATGCTGCCAAGCAGGGGGGCGTCCAGCGATTTCTTAACATCAGCACGCCCAGCATCTATTTCAATTTCGGGGATCAGTGGGGGGTAACCGAGGCGACTCCTTTGCCGAAAAAATCGGTCAACCAATATGCGGCAACCAAGCTAGAGGCCGAGCAATATGTGTTGGCTCAACATACTGAAAGATTTGCCACCCTTTCCCTCCGCCCAAGAGCCATCATTGGGGCCGAAGATCAGGTGATTTTTCCTCGACTCATTCGGGCCTATGAAGAAGGGCGCTTGCGCATCATCGGGAAGGGCGACAACCTCGCGAGTCTGACTTCTATGCCCAACTTGATCCAAGCCATCCAAGCAGCGATAGAGGCCCCTCTTTCTGGTTATGGACAGGTCTATAACATCTGCGATCCCGAACCCATCCAACTTTGGGAGGACATCAATTTTGTCCTGACTTCTATGGGCAAAGTACCTGTCAGTCGACATTTACCCTATGGGGTGGGGATGTTTGCGGCAACGGTATCAGAAACCATCGCCCGCCTCAGGGGTGGTAAGAAAGAGCCCACCCTCACCCGCTACGGCATCGGGATCCTGGCCCGAAACTTCACCATGAATCCCTACCTCGCCCAGGCACAACTGGGCTACGATCCACCAGTCTCTACGCGTGAAGGGCTGCAGGAATTTTTAGATTGGTACCAACTGACTACCTCATGATTCGATCTCTGACCTATTTTTCCACTGGCTACACGGAAGCCCCGGCTTTCATCGCCAAAGGAGGGGGAGGATTTGGGGAAATCCGCTTCCATGCTACCTGCTTACTGATCGAGCATTCACAGGAAGGCTACCTGCTATTTGATACTGGATATACCCCTCGCTTCCATGAAATCACCAGGCGGTGGCCCTATCGGATTCACCGCTGGAGTACTCCCGTCGTGGCGAAGTCCGAATGGACCATTGCGCAGCAACTAACCGAAAAAGGCATCGCTCCCTCCGATATTCGAAAAATCATTGTCTCCCACTTCCATTCAGATCATGTAGGCGGCTTGAAGGACTTTCCGGAGGCAGAGATTTGGTGCAGTCGGGCAAGCAGGGAATATTTTTCGGATAAAAAAGGTTTCGGAGCGGTGAAACACGGCTTTTTGCCTGATTTGTTGCCGGAGAATTTGGCGACAAGGGTTC
>JBCCCJ010001277.1:0-2361 GCA_039033615.1 Bacteroidota bacterium | reverse complement strand
CTCTTGGTGGTTCCCTTACTCTTGGTGGCGGGCTTCTTCCTTTCCGGTATTGGCACAGGGGAAAATTTATTCTCCCAATACATGGACGCCACAAGGTTAGATGACTACTTCAAAGATGGGGAACAATCAGGGCATAACATTAATGGATTTTTCCTGATTCCAGCCTTCTTTTTCAGTTGGTATGTGCTGAGTTTACTGGCGAAGCTCTGGGCAGGTCAACACCTTCAACTCTTTGGTAAAATTGGGCTGAATACTTCTCAGTTCCTCAGCATTCGGAGTTGGAATGCGGTGGGTTACTTGATATTTCTCTGGGTACTTCCTTACCTATTCATGGTGGCAAATTGGCTCTACGAACCATTGGGGTTAGCTTTGCTTTTGCTAGTAGCCATTGTTTTCCTCAGCATGCATTCGAATTCTAAGGCAGAAAAGGAACGGATTCAACAAAGTGGAGGCAGATCCAAATGGAAAATGGCAATGATTGGCTTGATGATCACTGTTGTGGCTCGCTTGGCCTTCGAGATTTATTCTTTGACAGAAGGAGTCGATTGGAATGACACGCTTCCCAATCGCGGCTGGATTGAATTCAGCTATTATCTCGTTATTGGCGTGCTCTTCTTCGGCTTACCCATTGTAGCACAGCTCTTTTCCGCCCACAATTTACCCCGCTTCACCTTGAAATCGTTGGTTCTGGCGGGATTGGGCATTTGGTTTGCCTTGGCGCCCATGCGGATTGGCGGTCAACAGAAAACCAATTGGTTGAAAGAACCGCCTCGGTTGAACCAACTTTCGGGGATATTTACGGGCCTGATATCAGAAGCAGGAGAGGAAGAAGTGGGAGATCCCTCTCCTGAGATTCCGGGCGTATTCCTCGCACAGATCTCTAATGGATTCGAGGCCATCAACGTAAGAAAAGGGCAAAGTACCAAAACCGATGTTCGTGGACAGGCCGCTAAAGGACAACTCTTTCTGGTCCAAAGCGATGCTCGCAACGGCTGGTGGTGGATCACTACTGCCAATGGATTACAAGGCTATATGCACAACTCCAAAATTGACAAGATCAGAACTGCGCGAGAGGTTGACTTATTGGATTTCCCTGATTTTCAACCTCCAGTGAATGCCGCCCAGCCAGAAACCGAAAACTCCAATTCGGCGGTACCAGAACAGGTATTGAATGCCATACCAGAACCAACTAGCGTTCCTGCCCCTATCCCTGCTTCATTACAGGAAAAAGATGTCGAACGCCTCCTCAATCGCATGGCCAATCCCAGCCATCCTCGCAGCACCAAACAGCAGGCGGAAGATCAACTGCTTCCGCTATTCGCTGGCCCGGAAAGTCCGGTCTTTTTCCTCACCTCCCAAGGCCGCCGAAAAACAGGACATAAAGAAATCCAATCCTATCTCCTCGAACTCAAGCTCACAGGGCGATACCGCATCAAGATCGAAGAGATGCAGGTTCAGAATGGCAAAATCACCAAGTTGGTGGTCTATCAGCGGAAAAGGTAGAGACAGGGATCAGGAGAGAGTGGGAGTTGGCAGGGGGGAGTAGCTTATCAACCTTGGCTGCGCGTCTGACTTCTGACAGCAAAGCGTTCTGACATCTGACTTCTCTTTTGGATTCAGGGTTCAAAGTAGCGTGAAATTGTATTTCGGGAGTCGCTCTCCCCTACCTCAACCGATACCGTCTCGCGATCTGATATTCTGGCCCCTCAGGGGTCAGCTCAGATTCCCACAGCACCACTTCCTTCACCTGAAAATTCGGCAATGACTTCTCTGGCCAAGTGATTTCTCTCGCTAGATCAGGCGTTTTCAAACGTGCAAGGGTGACGTGAGGGATGGGCTTGAAGCGAGAAGGTAAGTCTGGTTGAATTTGCTGGTATAGCCCGCGCAGTTTCGCGACCATGCCATCGAATTCCGGGTGGCGCTGGTAGCGAGCCCACAGCATCCGAGGTTCCTTCCTTGGGGGAGCAGTAGCCCAGCCTTGAAAGGAAAGCTCAAAAGATTTCTGCTCACGTAAAGCCAGTTGGATCAAGCTCTCTAAGTTTCCCATCATCTCCTCCTCTACCCCACCAAAAAAATAGACCGTCAGGTGCCATTGATCATGGCGAACCCATTTGATGCCAGGTAGACGGGGCTGAGTTTCCTGCCAGCCAAGGAGCGATTTTTCGACAAAATCAGGTAGTGGAATACCGAGAAAAAGGCGACGGACAGAATCAGAGGACATTTTTCAAGGTTTAGGGTTCTTTACAAGGTTCAAGGATCAGGGTTCAAGGTTCACATTTTCAAGGACCAGATTTTCCCAATTCTCGGGATTCCCTGCTGAGCGAAGCGAAGTCCCGCTTGCGGGATTCCCTGTTCCCTGTT
>JBCCCJ010001276.1:0-2362 GCA_039033615.1 Bacteroidota bacterium | reverse complement strand
GAAACACCGCTTGATTGAACTCGGATATTCCTTTCGCAGCGGGACCGATACGGAAGTGTTGGTTCAACTGATTGACATGTTCTATGAGCGGGGGAACCTCAGCGCCGAAGAAGCCGTCCGCATGGCTTTGAGTGAGGTAGTCGGTGCGTATGGCTTGATCGTCATGTGCGAGGAAGAACCCAACACCTTGATTGTGGCTCGCAAAAGTAGCCCCATCGTCATTGGCATTGGGCAAGGGGAATATGTCATTGCCTCCGATGCGACGCCGATCATTGCCTATACCAAAGAAGTCATTTACCTGAATGATGATGAGATGGCGATCCTGACACCCACTTCTCACACCATCAAGAATACGGATAACCAAATTCTTACGCCCAATTTGACCCATGTGGAGATGGAAATTGGGTCTTTGGAAAAAGGGGGCTACGACTACTTCATGTTGAAGGAAATCTTTGAACAGCCCAACTCCATATCTGATAGTTTCCGTGGTCGGATTGATCCCCAAACAGGCCGGGTCATCATGGGAGGGCTGGATCAGGTAGAAGATCGTCTCAAACATGCCAAGCGCATCATCATGGTCGCTTGTGGCACCAGTTGGCATGCGGGTCTGGTGGCTGAATATTTGTTTGAAGAGCATGCTCGCATCCCAGTTGAGGTAGAGTATGCTTCAGAGTTCCGCTATCGCAATCCCATCATTCGACCGGATGATGTGGTCATCGCCATCAGTCAAAGTGGAGAGACCGCCGATACCCTGGCTGCGGTCCAGATCGCCAAAGAGCAGGGCGCGTTGGTATTGGGAGTGGTGAATGCGGTCGGTTCCAGCATTTCGCGAGAAACTCACGCAGGGGTGTACATACACGCAGGGCCAGAAATCGGCGTTGCCTCCACCAAAGCCTTCACTTCTCAGGTCACCGTATTGAGTTTGCTGGCCGTGTATATGGCTCAAATCACCGAGCAGGAGACCGCAAAAACCCTGGAACTCGTGCGTGAAGTCCAGAAGATTCCTGAGAAAGTAGCTCAGATCCTAGAGGCTTCCAATGGCGTGATTGAGTACATTTCCAGTCTGTTCAAAGATGCCACCAATTTCCTCTATCTCGGTCGGGGATACAACTTCCCGGTTGCGTTGGAAGGAGCGCTGAAATTGAAGGAAATTTCTTATATCCACGCAGAGGGCTATCCGGCAGCAGAAATGAAGCATGGGCCGATTGCCTTGATCGACGAGAATATGCCAGTGGTATTTCTGGGCACGAGGGATGAGAGCTATGAAAAGATCGTCAGTAACGTTGATCAGGTAGTTTCTCGCCGGGGCAGAGTCATCGCGGTGGTTACCAAGGGAGACACGGTCATCAAAAACCTGGCGGAATTTGTGATTGAAATTCCAGAGACGCACCCCTCTCTTTTGCCCTTGATCACCGTGATTCCCCTCCAACTATTGTCCTACCACATTGCTTTGATGCGAGGCTGCGATGTCGATCAGCCGAGGAATCTCGCCAAGTCCGTTACAGTAGAATAAGAATTGCATCCCATGAATCATCGGCTGGAGTCTCTTCGACTTCAGCCTTTTTTTATATTTTTTTTCACGCCCACTTTGTAAGCTTTGGGGCCAAACGAAGGATTTTTTTTAGACTTCTTAATGGAAATGCCGATTGCTTAGCAAAGCCTTAAGGCCCTCAAAACCTCTCACCCACTCCCGCGTTATCACCTCATAACGAGCTTGTTATTTCTGAAAAGGAAGCTCTATTTTGTGCTCTTTCCCCGAGAAGATATGGATTCTACAGACAGCAATACTCCTCGCATCCTGGTCATTGGCGCCCAAGGCCAGATTGGTCAGGATCTCACCCTCGCCCTTCGGGCAAGATATGGTAGCCAGCAGGTCGTGGCGGCTGACATCCGGCCAGGCAATGCGTTGGACGGGCCCGCAGTGGTCCTAGATGCCACGGACGAGCTTGCGTTGCGGGAGTTGGTTCAGCAATACCAGATCACCCAGATCTATCATTTGGCCGCCATCCTTTCTGCAAAAGGTGAACAACAGCCGGGATTGGCCTGGGACCTGAACATGGGGAGTCTGCTGAATGTCCTGGAGGTGGCGAAGCAGGAACAGGTAAACAAAGTGTTTTGGCCAAGTTCCATTGCCGTATTTGGTCCTTCCACCCCCAAGGACCAAACGCCTCAAATGACCATCACAGATCCCAATACGATCTATGGAATCAGCAAACTAGCTGGCGAGCGATGGTGCGAATATTATTGGGAGCACTATGGCGTCGATGTCCGAAGTCTGCGCTTCCCAGGCTTGATCAGCTACAGTTCTCCTCCCGGTGGCGGTACCACAGACTATGCTGTGGACATTTTCCACGCGGCTTTG
>JBCCCJ010001275.1:0-2362 GCA_039033615.1 Bacteroidota bacterium | reverse complement strand
GCCCTGCTCCGTAAAGGTCTTGATCTGGTCCGTAACTACGGTACATTTCTCCTCCTTGATGGCCAAAAACAAATCATTGTCTGGCACCGCACAAAGCCGCTCGTCCCAGGGTTGGTAGCTAGGGGAGAAGTGAGTATCCACGTCGTAGTCTTTGCCCAGTACCTCGGTAATTTTCCCCTTGATGTAGTCCCGAATGGTAGCAGGGCGCTTTTTGGAGAGCCGATAGAGGTACATACTCAGGAGAATGTTTTTCCAGCGGGCGAGGGTATGGGCCATCCGAGCGGGCAGGAGTCGATGGGCCCATTTCGCGAAGGGATCATACAGGGGCCGGGACATGATGTAGGAGGGCGAGCGCTGCAACATGGTTAGGTGTCGGGCCTTCTCTGCCAGTGCCGGGATGAGGGTAACCGCCGTCGCTCCGCTACCAATGACGACGATCTCCTTGTCCGCATACGCTATGTCCGAGCGCCAAGCCTGGGGATGGATGAATTCGCCCTGGTAGCGACTCAAACCAGGAAATTCTGGGGTGTACCCTGCCTCGTAATCGTAATAGCCCGTGCATACCATGAGAAACTGGCAACTGGCTTGGATGACTTCTCCGGTTTCGATATGGGTGCCTGTTACGGTCCAGCGGTTTTCTTCAGATGACCAATTGATGCGCTCGATCCGACGGTGAAATTGGATGTGTTCATCGACTTTGTATTCCTCCACCGTCTCTTGGAGATAGGCCATGATGGTCGCTCCATCAGAGACTGTCTTGGGATAAGTCCAGGGTTTGAAGCGGTAGGAAAAGGTGTGCATGTCCGAATCGGAACGAATACCGGGATAGGTGAAGAGATCCCAGGTGCCGCCGATCTTACCGCGCGCCTCGAAGATGGTGTAGCGTTTCTCAGGACAATGCATGGAAAAGTGGCAAGCTGCGTCTATGCCGGAAAGTCCTGCGCCGATGATGATGAGGTTCCATTGTTGCATAGGTAGTTCTTAATTTTGCGGTTTTCTATATGGGTACTCCTTTTGCTTAAACATGAGTTTTGGCAACATATCGCGCCTTATCTTTTAGGCGAAGCCCTTACTACACAGGCGGGTAGGACGCGAAGTCCGAGTTAGGGGAGGATTGTGGCGTTGGGCTGGGAATTCGACGGTTTTTTACCACCTTTTTGCCGCCAAAAAGGTGGGCCCGCGGCAGGCGACACCAGACTTGAACAACAGAAACCCCCAAGATATTCAGAGAATAACATTCAGTCTCCCCATGCCAAGACGCGAATAAACTTGAAGAGAGGTCTTTTTCAGGAGAAAAAGATGCCTATCACTTGATGATTCCCTTGAGGAAGGTCCGGTAATTCGCCATATCAATGGTTTTCTGCAACAGCTTCCAGAGCGAACGATGCAGCATTTTCTGGGGAAGAAAGGTCGCCCCAAACCTCGCCTTTCGAGAACCGAAGCCGTAGACAAGCCGAGGCTGCTGACGTTGGATGCCCTTGATGATGAAGCGAGCCAGATCATGGGGATCGGTTTTGAGGAATTGTTCGTCAAATTCCGAGTTGACGCCCTTGGCGATGTTGGTTTTGATGCCGCCGGGATGCACGCAGTGGATGCTGATGGGGGAGGCTTGAAATTCCACCGCAAGGGCCTCAGTATAGCCCCGCACGGCAAATTTGCTGGCACAGTAATCCGTATTGCTTGGGGTGCCAATCAAGCCAAAGACGCTGGAGATGTTGACCACCGCTCCTTCGTTATTCGCCACCAATTGAGGCAGAAAACTCTGGCAGCCATTGAGCACCCCAAAAAAATTGATGTCCATCACCCGGCGGTAGGTAGATTCTTCGATGAGATAGCCGGGCTCAGCGGCTCCTGGAATGCCGGCGTTGTTGATGATCACGTGCGCATTACCCCAGGTCGTCTGCACTTTCTCCGCAAATGCCAGCATGTCCTCCTTGACCGAGACATCGAAGACCGAAAACAGCACCTCCTGCTGGCCAATGGCAGAGAGAAGGGCCAGGGTTTCTTCCAAACCTGCTTGCTCGTAATCATTCAAGGCCAGTTTGGCTCCTAGCTTACCGAATTCCAATGCCAGGGCTCGGCCAATGCCTGATCCGGCACCGGTGATGACAACGATTTTGTCTGTGAACTGCTTCATGGGATCTGTTTAGGGCAAGGAGAATGGACGCTTGCTTCCAAATTACTTGGAAAGGGGATAGCAAAAAAATGGAGGTCCTTCTTGGTAATAAGTGAGACTCAAAAAATAACTTGGACCATTTCGCTTGTTCTTTCGTCCCAGTTCTTCGTCAAAAAAAGCCTCCCTTGGCCCGCCAACCAGTCGGTGTTGATTCCTCGACCTGAAACGAAGTAACCGCGCGAAAAG
>JBCCCJ010001274.1:0-2364 GCA_039033615.1 Bacteroidota bacterium | reverse complement strand
GATCAATGGGGTTGGGTTTTTGTCCGGTTTTGTAGCACGTAAGGGTGATTAGTATTTGTCAAGTCGGGTCCAGCCTGATGCATCCACTCGATGAATCACTGCTGGCAGACCATCATACACCTCAACCACATACACTGCATCATCAGTGGCAGTTACCACCGTGTTGTCAGTGCTATTTATTTGCTGCACCACAGGCACCTTCGGTTCGGCTACCAGCCTTTGGATAGAAAATACAAACAAACTGCCGCTCAGCAGCAGGGCGGAACAGGCAAGGCCAAAGGCCAGTATCCGCTTGGAGAGGAGATCCCAAGAGTTCATGACAGGAAGTGGTTAGATGAGAAATAAGTTGAGCAAAACTTCCGCATATTTTCGAAAGTTGAAAAGTATGAATCTCTCTACTTTGCGAATGGCAGAAGAATCAGAATAGCTGGTATCAGAGAGATTTTCCTCCTAGCTATGCCTCATATTCTTCCATCTATCTTCTCCACACGACCACCTATGAATCTGCAGGCGATTCGCCCCGCCGAAGAGGGCAACTTCCTTTCTTTCTTACCAAATATTTGCTACTTTGAAATGTTCAAACCGCTTCTGATATGTTACGTGCCATCCTAGTTGACGATGAGGTCTTGGCTCTCCAGAGCCTGGAAAAAGACTTGCAAACCTATTGCGCCCAAACCGTCGAAGTGGTGGCAAGTTGTGAATCCCCTCTCTCCGCCTTACAAGCCATCCGACGGCATCAACCTGACGTGGTGTTTCTGGACATCAGCTTGGAAGGCTTTGAGACCGATGGCTTTGGCTTGCTGGAAATCCTGGGAGAGGTACAATTTTCCCTCGTTTTTGTTACGGCCCATCCCAATTACGCCCTACAAGCCTTCAAGGTGTCGGCGGTGGATTATTTGGTGAAGCCTTTTTCGCCTCAAGAACTCCAGCGGGCGGTAGAAAAAGTATATCAACAGCGCCGCCTCCCCAACGCTCAAGAATTGCGAGAACTGATCGAGGCGCTAAAAGAACCGGGGGCTTGCCGAGAACCACAGTTGCGCTTCCCCATGACCAATGGCAGCCATTTCGTGGAAGAACGGGACATCATGTACTGCCGGGCAGAAGGAGCCTACACCCGCCTGTTCCTCGCGGGTGGCCAATCTTTGTTGGTGAGCAAAGGCCTCAAATCGGTACAGAAACCTCTCTCAGAAGAATGGTTTTTTCGCGTTCATTACAGCCACCTGATCAATCGGCGATACCTCCAGCAACTGCTCTCCAATGGCAAGGCCGAAGCCAAGGTATTGATGAAGGATGGAGAAAAATTGGTGGTATCCCGTAGCAAAAAGCAAGGCTTCCTCCAGTGGATGAAGCAGAAAACTGTGGCCTCGTGAGGCGGTCCTACGGATGGCTGATCCTGCTATGGCTGGCGACCTTGCCTACGGATGGCTGGGCCCAATTGCCACCTCCGGTTATCCTAGATGGGCAACTAACCGATTCACTGCTCCTTACGCCTCATCTGGTTTACTGGGAAGCCAAAGCGGAGGATCAACCCGACTGGCCGATTCCGATGGATCAACTCCAGACCATCCCTGATCCAAGCAAGCCGCCTCGCACAGGCGATCACCCAGTCTGGTGTTATTTTCAGCTCATTCACCTTGACTCTCTCCCCCAAACGTATTGGTTATACGCGGGCCATCACCTCAAAAGTACCCTTTGGTACGACGGGCATAAGCCGCTCAGCAATGGTAGATACGTCCCTTGGAACGATCGAACGCATCACCAACGTTCAGTGTATATTCCAATTGAACTAGCGCCCTGGGATACCACAACTTGTTTCGTCCTGATTCAGGATTTTGGCCACAAACAAGGAAAGCTTCAATTTGAGCTCCAGTCCCAGTCTTTTGTAGACGCTAAACTCATCCAGAAAGGCTATGGCAATCGCTTAGAACTCTTTAGCTCCGCTGCCACCACCGCCATCGCCTTTTTTTTGTGCCTCTTCACCTGGTTTCAATATGTGAATTTCCGGGATCGGGTCTACCTGTTCTACAGCCTATACCTCTTGGTGATGAGCCTAGAGTTTTTGAAAGGGATGGAATACTTCGGCGTTTTTCGGCTGGTATTCGTGCACCTAGGCGAATGGAATCTGTATGCAGAATTGATCTTTGACATCATCCCCTTGTTGTTTTACGCAGGTTTTGTGCAAGCTTTTTTGGATCTCCCGTCTCACGCCCCCCGGACCCATCACAAGATCAATTGGTTTGTAGGGATCGTGATGGGAATGCTGGGGCTGAATCTGTTATGGGCAGGCTTGGGATGGTATGGGTTTTCAAAAAACTGGTTCCTGATCACTTGGATGCTCAATACCTTGGGGTCGTGTTGGTTGAT
>JBCCCJ010001273.1:0-2364 GCA_039033615.1 Bacteroidota bacterium | reverse complement strand
GACCTAATGTATCGGCCGGAATAACCAACAAACGCCTACGAAGCCTAACCTTGTAGATCTTCAGAAATATCAGTACCTGTTAGAGTACGCCGACAACGTCGTCGATAAATAGGTGATATTGCCCGCAGAGTCCTGCACATTTGCTCCCAGTGCGCCAACGAAGATCTGCTGATTGTCTATCACTACCTCATTGCCGAATTCCTGAAATTCGTGGCGGTCAGGGGGAACCAGTTTTTGGAGCAGGTTCCACTGTCCCAAACTATCCCGATGAAAAACGTATGCAGCCCCCGCATCCAGGCGAGTATTCAAATTGGTCTCATCTTCATCCTCCCATAGGGCTCCGATGACAGCGTAATCTCCTTCGAGGTCTAGGGCTTTCCCAAACCAATTGTAGTCAGTCGTGTCTGGAACCAAAAGCAGGGCGGCCTCATGCCAGTCTCCGCTGCTGTCCTGTTCAAATAGGTGGGCAGCACCATTGGCAACTGTGAAATCATCAGGACCAACTCCCCAACGGTAGGGTTTGGTATGATCTGAGACCAAGGCTCTTTGGTTATTTATGGCCACCCGATCCCCGAAATTATCATCATCAGAACGTTGAGAGCCGATCAGGGTATCACTGGCAATCCAATTGCCTGTAACCGTTCGTTCAAATATGTGAGCAATACCTTGGAATTCATGAAAGGGACTTATTTTGAACCCGCGATGGGAAATGATGGCCCGATTTCCATCTAGATCCACACTAGCTCCAAATACCGCAGCAATCTGGCGCTGCGGAGCTACTAGCTTTTGTACAGGTAGCCATCTGCGAGCGGGATCAGGCTGTAGAACATAAACAGCTCCGGCATATTTTAAAGAATCTTGCTCGTTTTCATCATAGCTTTCCCGCCGAGCCCCTACCATAACAATATTACCAAATAAGGAGACAGAGTTTCCATAATAAGTCGCCTCAAACCCGCTGGAATCCGGCGGTACACTCAGCATGACCTGTTCATATGTCTGAGCAGATAAATGATGGCAAAACACCCAAAAAGCAGAAAGGAGTAGGAGAAAAGTAAGACGAATCATGGAGAAGAGGAGTTGATGGTTGTTGCAGATTTCTCAGTTTCAAGATAGGGAATTCCCTGCTTGGGTCAAGAACCCAATGTGATGATTTTGTTATGATTTGTTTTTTTTTTGATTTTTCGTGCCGATTTGACATTTTCCGATCTCTTTGCTTTTAACCTTCTAATTTTTCAGCATGATCAAGTCCATCTTGGGAACGCTGCTGGCATGTCTTTCATGCAGTGGGGTTCTCTACGCTCAAGGGTTTTGCAGCGATGTGATCGAAACCCCAGATTGTTTCATTTCTCCCCCCTGTCCTCCTAGTCCTGGCGGGGTGCCTTGCGAAGTCCAAAAGCGCTACAGCCTCGACATCGTTCCTTGGGTGAGTCCTGCCCCATTCGGAGCCAGTTTGAATGTCGGTAGTAGCAATTGTGACGAGACCTTCTTTTTTGACATCAAAAAATCCTCTGAAGATTTCGCTAACACCCTGAATAGTGAACGGGCCCATTGGAATCAGGCAGGTGATTTAGCCTTTTTCAAAGGACCAAATGCCCGGACACTCACTTTCTATGATGATACGGGGGCAGAAGTCGCTGCTCAACCATTTGACGCCCCAGATTTTTTCATTGGCCCCACCCCCAGTCTTTTCCCCAAACTCGTCCCCAAACAAGTGAATCGTTTGGTCTCTGAGATTCGTTGGCATCCGACGGAATCCGCCATTTTTTATCCGGTCCGGGAAGTGGATCAATATGGGGTTGTCAAGGGTAGCGCATTGGTCAAACGGGCCATTGATGTGACGAATCCCACTAATCCTGCCGATCCTCCGATTACCCTTTTTACCTTCAATGGGTATTCAGTAAGCGGGGCCGCTGATAACTTCAAAATTGCAGGCGGAGATGGCAATGATGTGAATGGGGGGCGTTTCTTGCTTTCTCTGAAACAGCTCAATACTTCTAATCCTGGACCTGACAAGTATGTGGTCTTTGATTTTGATGCATGGAAAGTAGTGGAGCCGAACATAACGCTTGCTACGCAGACCTACAGCGAAACCTTTCACGATCCGGTGAATTTGTCTCAAGCCCTGTTTACCCTACCCGAAGCAGATTTTGATTACGCCACGGTATCGGCCAGTGGCCTCTTCATCGTGGCAGTCTATACTGGCTCTACAAATGGAGGAGTATATCTCTACGATTTGCGGGGCGGTTTGATCAAACGTCAACTCAGTAATCAAAGTTTGGCTCCGGTAGATCAGCTGATCAAAAAATCAGATGGACACATTGAGGTGGGCTACTTCCGACTATTAGATGGCACAGTGAAGGAATG
>JBCCCJ010001272.1:0-2364 GCA_039033615.1 Bacteroidota bacterium | reverse complement strand
CTTCCAAAGGCTCCGTGGCCGGTAGCGTATGCCCAAATCGTTACCCCAATGACCACCAGCAGCAAGAGGATGGGGGGCCGCACGAGGGTTTTGAAGGCATAAATCGGAAAACGAATGAGCTCCGCCAATGCGGAGGCCCATTCGTCATCTCGGTATTGGTCGAAGTTGACCCCAGTTCGTTTGGTGAGGGCTTCGACCCGTTTTGCCAGCTTTTTTCTGCGCATGGCTGCTTAGGCTTCTTCCAGATACGCCTCTAGCGGCGGGCAGGTACAGACCACGTTGCGATCGCCATAGGTATTGTTGACCCGCTTGACAGAAGGCCAAAATTTGCTCTGATGCAAGCCAGCCACTGGAAAGGCCGCTTTTTGTCGTCCATACGCATGCGTCCAGTTGTCTCCGGTAGTCTCCGCCAGGGTGTGGGGAGAATTGCGCAAGACATTGTCCTCCATATCCGCCAGTCCCAATTCCAATTCCCGGATTTCTTCCCGGATCGAAATCATCGCCTCAACAAAGCGATCGAGTTCTGATTTGGGTTCACTCTCGGTAGGCTCGATCATGATGGTCCCCGGTACCGGCCAGGAAACGGTCGGTGCGTGGAATCCATAGTCGATCAACCGCTTGGTGATGTCATCTACCTCCAGTCCCAAGCTTGCTTTGAAAGACCGCAAATCCAGGATAAACTCGTGAGCCACCCGGCCATTGGCCCCTTGGTAGAGCACGTCGAAATGTTCCTCCAAACGGGATTTGAGATAGTTGGCATTGAGGATGGCGTATTCGGTAGCAGCCTTGGCCCCCTGATACCCCAGCAGACAATTGTAGGCATAGGAAATCAGCAAAATGCTCGCGCTACCAAACGGAGTAGAAGCAATGGCAGTGATGCCTTTTTCTCCTCCGGTGGGAACCAATCCGTGTCCAGGGAGGAAAGGCGTCAGATGTTCTGCCACACAAATCGGTCCCATCCCAGGTCCTCCCCCACCATGCGGAATGGCAAACGTCTTATGCAGATTGAGGTGACAAACGTCCGCCCCAATTTTGCAAGGGTGAGTCAAGCCGACCTGCGCATTCATATTGGCTCCGTCCATATAGACTTGGCCTCCATACTGGTGAATGATCTCACAAGCCTCCAATACGCCTTCTTCAAACACTCCGTGAGTAGAAGGATAGGTGATCATCAGACAAGAGAGGTCTGCCTGATGCTTTTCCGCTTTGGTGCGGAGATCAACCAGATCAATGTTGCCCATGTCATCGCACTTCACCACGACTACCTTCATCCCAGCCATGACTGCGCTCGCGGGATTGGTGCCGTGGGCAGAAGAAGGAATCAAGGCGATGGTGCGATGGTGATCGCCATTGCCGTGGTGCCAGGCCCGAATCACCATCAGACCTGCGTATTCTCCTTGTGCGCCACTGTTGGGTTGGAAGGAAATCCCGTGAAAGCCCGTTTGCAGGCAGAGCTGCTTGCCGAGCTCCTCGATCATGGTGGCATAGCCTTGTACCTGATCGGCCGGGGCGAAGGGGTGAATGCGGGAAAATTCTGGCCAGCTGACCGGGATCAATTCCGATGCCGCGTTGAGCTTCATCGTGCAGGAGCCCAGCGGAATCATGGCCGTGTTCAAGGAGAGGTCTTTGTTTTCCAGAGACTTGATGTAGCGCATCATCGCCGTCTCTGAATGATAGCTGTTGAAGACCGGATGGGTCAGGTATTCCGTGGTCCGCTGCAGAGATTCGGGAAAGTGAGCCCCCGGCTGGAGGGACACCTTGGGAGCATGCTTGGCTTGTGCGGTTGCAAAGAGAGCAATCAACTGCTCCAGGTCCGCATCAGATTTGGCTTCGTCCAAGGAGATGCCGATGCGGGTTCCTTTTTCCAAGCGTAGGGTGAGCCCTTTGGCTTTGCTGAGTTCCCGAATGGTGATCGCCAGGGTCGGATCTACCAGATCGACGGTTAGGGTATCGAAAAAGGACTGATTGAGCACCCGTAGGCCGAGGGTTTCCAGCGCAGATTTCACCGCTGCGGTTTGGGCATGGATTCGCTCGGCAATGCCTTTGAGGCGCTGAGGTCCATGATAGACCGCATACATACCCGCCATGATCGCGAGCAATGCCTGAGCGGTACAAATATTAGAAGTCGCCTTGTCGCGACGAATGTGTTGTTCGCGGGTCTGCAGGGTCATCCGAAGCGCGGCTTGCCCGGAAGCATCAATAGATACTCCGATGATCCGACCAGGAATCAAGCGAAGAAACTCTTCTTTGGAGGCAAAGAAGGCCGCGTGTGGACCACCAAAGCCCATGGGAACACCAAAGCGTTGCGAAGAACCGACCACCACATCTGCGCCCCAGCTACCTGGCGCTTCGAGTAAGGTCAGG
>JBCCCJ010001271.1:0-2365 GCA_039033615.1 Bacteroidota bacterium | reverse complement strand
CAATCTGGTCCTGCGCGCGGACTATGAATATCAGGGGGCCCTTGTCCAGCGTTTCTGCTCCTGCAAACACAAAGGAGCCATCTACCACCTCTGCGGTGTCTTTGAGGTATTGCTTCTCTCCGAAATAATAGGCCAAGTATGCCTCTGACTCCGTGAATCCGTCGATGAATCCTTCGATTTGGTGGCCGTTTTGGGCTTGGAGAAAAGGGAGGCTGACAAAGAGGTACAGAAAAGAAAGCAACAAAATTCGTAGAGATGCCATAGGATATCAGTTAAACAATCGAGAATGGGTCCGTGAACCCCTATTTTCGTTCACTTAGTGAGACTTGGAAAATAACTTCCTCTTTTCGCGCGGTTATTTCGTTTCAGGTCAAGGATAAAAAACCGAGTTTAGCGGGCTAAGGCGCGAAACTTTGGGAAACAGGGACCCAAAGCTGAGCCTTGACGAAGAACTGGGACGAAAGAACTAGCGAAATGGTCCAAGTTATTTTTTCAGTCTCACATAAAACAATCATCATGCTTCGCCCCCCCCTTGGGAATATTTGGTTCGCATGTGTTCATTCCCCCACTCTTCCATCGTCTCTTGACTCCATTGATTCCTTTCCCAAAGCTGATCCATTTCTTTCGTTGCCTTTTCTGCAAAATACCCAGTGAGCAAGTCCTTGATTTCTAGGATTTGTTGCTCGTCCAATTGAAAGTGGAATGCCTTCAACAGTTCCAACTGAAGATTTGATAATCGAGTTTAATGTTCCATATTCAAAGATAGGCATTCCGGGCCAAAAATGCCTTGGCCATGAGGTAGTTCAGATCATAGGAACGAAGGAGTTTCTGGTCCCACTGCTGATCTTCGCAGATCAAGCGAGAGAGGGCGTCCTGATTGTTGAGGTCAACGGCTTCCCGATCGACCAATACACTTTTGAGCCAATCTATCCAAGCGGACGGCAAGAGGTCTTTCAGGCGGTCCTTCATCGGTTGAGGTTGGGGAGCAGAGGGATCAAAGCGTATACCCATCGGCTCAAACCAGCCTTGATTGAGCTGCTGTAGGTACCATTGCTTGCCGATTTTCTGCTCCAGAGGGACCTGTTCCCAGTAGTTGATCCAGCTTTTGTCGAAAAAAGGCAAACGCCATTCCAAGCTGTGAAAGTCATAGACCCGGACTGCATTCACCAAGAATTGAGACATGCGATTCTGGAACCCCCACTGTTGTAGCTGTTGGTAGGCCGAAGCGAGATCATGCACTTCTTCTCCGGCTGGCAAGCCTTCCTCCATCAAGGTCTGGGTTTCCTCTGGCAATTGGACTCGCCTGCTACCAGCAAAAAACTTGCGATTGCTCAACAAGAATTTGACAAAACTCAGGTGATTCCAGGATGAGGGAGCCTTTTGTGGGTACCAACTACCAGCCAGCACATCCGCCCCAAAACCTGGTAGCAACACGGAGTCCGGGGAGATTTTCCTTTCTTTCAGCAATTCATGGATGGCAAAATAATCTTGTTCATGGGCGAGGCTGGTTCCATTGTTGGCATATCGCTGATAGGCGCGGCCTTTCTCGGTCAGATAAAGTCTTAGCAGATCATCCTCATACCCCACAAAGTGCCATGGGAACCCCAATTTCCTAGCCACTTTCCGAGAGGTTTCCACCTCAAAACTGCTGGAGCGGCCGTAGGTGAAGCAAGTAACCTCCGTTTTGCCAAATTCTTTCAATAGCGCCACCAAAAAGCGAGAATCATAGCCCCCACTCAATGGCACGACAATGGGTTGATTGCCGATGCTTTTCAGACAACGGTCCATCATGTTCATCGCTTGTTCCCGAAACTTCTGTGGTTGCAGGAGGTCGGATTGAGCAGGTTGCGCTTCCTGAAAAGGAGCCGCGTAGGAAAGGTGTCGGGTGCTATTGCCTTTGATCTTGCCCCATTCTCCTGCTTGGAATTGACAAACCCCAGCCCATAGCGTGTGAATCCCTAAGGTATGACACGCATGGGGGAACAATTGCCATTGGATGGGATCAGGGTCTCGTTTTCCTGGCAAAAACGCCAATTCCGAAGCCAGATGCCATTCGCCTCGCTCTCCAGAGTAAAGCACGGGCAGACTCCGTTGGTTGTCGACCGCCACATAGGTGGTCTCGCCCTGTTTCCAAATGACAGAAAAGGAACCATCCAGGCCTTTCAGGCGTCTCAACCACCCCGCTTCGCTCTGGATCCCGGCAAAGGCATCCAACAAATCTACCCCCCGAAAGACCTGACCTTCCTGATCAATTCCATATCCCCGCACGAATAAACGCTCCTCCAAATCATTGTGCCAGATCGGGCCATGAGTGGTTTGGAGGTGGAGATGCATGGGTCAGGGATCAGGGGGCAGGGTTCAGGGT
>JBCCCJ010001270.1:0-2370 GCA_039033615.1 Bacteroidota bacterium | reverse complement strand
TCAGTCGGATCCTGGTGGACCGATCGAAATCGAATCTCGAATCGCAGCGGAAACGGAACCTGCGCTGCGTCCTAGCGGGAGTGAGGAAATGCTCTCCGTCCCAACTGTAGCCATTGTACCATTCTTTGATCAGCCTCAACATTTCCTCTCGGCTGAGGGCTCGCTTCAGCATCAGTTCCTCAATCCCTTCGTGGAAGTAATGCTCCAATTCGGCTTGGGTATAGCCCAGGAGGGTGGTGAATTTGGGATGAATGGTCAGATCCTGGAGATTGTTCAACTCTGAAAAGATGCTGGCTTTGCTGAATTTGGAGACGCCCGTGATCAGCAGCAAGCGAATGTACTCATCTGAGTCCTTGATGACGGAGTAAAAGGACTTGAGAATTTTTTGATGAGCCTTGGCCTGGGGAATGTCGTCGAGGTAGTCGATGATGGGCTTGTCGTACTCGTCTATGAGCAAGACCACCCGTTTTTCGGCAGAGAGTTTTTTCAGCAATT
Source organism: Bacteroidota bacterium (assembly GCA_039033615.1). Lineage (GTDB taxonomy): Bacteria > Bacteroidota > Bacteroidia > J057 > J057 > JBCCCJ01. The sequence continues at coordinate 1,875 of JBCCCJ010001270.1, read as the reverse complement.
CGCTGAACTTTTGGTCGTAGGCAGACGAAACCAGTTCAATGCCAGCTTCCTCAGCAGCTTTGTCCAAGGCACGCTCCAGCGCCTCTTCTAGTCCGAGAGTTTGATACCCGATGCTGCTAAATCCAATGTGCACCACCGGATGCCGCTGACTCCAGTCCCATTGGTCTTCCACCCACAAGCCCTCAAATAGATCCCGTCTGCCTTGGAAGAGTTCTTTGATGGTCGAGAGTAGCAGAGACTTTCCAAACCGACGAGGGCGGGAGAGGAAGTAATAATTCCCTTGATTCACCAGTCGGCAAATATCTTCGGTCTTATCCACATACAGGAAGTCATGCTCTCTGATTTCTTTGAAACTCTGTAGACCGATGGGAAGTTTTTGCTTCATGATTCAAAGGTATAAAATATCGGACTGAGGTAGCAGAGGGGGGGGGGACGTCACATGTCCCAAATTCACTGATGCTGCTGGGATATGTGGCAGTCGCTAAGCGCCTGCTCCCAAACTTCTTTCTTCGATTTGCTACCGAAATAGGCATCCTTCCGGGCTGCGACTGCCTAGTGACAAGGACCTGTGGTGAGCCCCTGTGCTGAGCGACAGCCGAAGTATGCCGAACCAACTCTCAAAAAAACGAAGCGCATAGCGATTCGCAGCTTGGTAGAAACAGATGCTTACAGAAACAAGCAGGCGCATCGCGACTGCCATCTACTGGGATATGCTTTTTCTGGTGACATCTGACGTACACCCAGCAGAGGGCAGCTTATGCTTCCCAAAGGCTCATTCCTCCAAGCGCGGATCTTGCCGAAAGATCGCCAGTTGCCGTTGGGCTTCCCCGCACAACACTTGGAAGCGGGCGTCTTTTGAAGCTCCCTTTTGAATCAGCAGAGAGTTGATGGCTTCGAGATTGGCCATGACGGTCAGCTCCTCCGTGCTGGCGGAGTCGCGCACGTTGCCTTTTTTGGCGAGTTCAGGAAATTGCTCCCGCCATTGCTTGGCTGTCCAGCCAAAGACTGCGATGTTGAGGAGGTCGGCCTCGCTGGCATACAGATAGGGTTCCGATTCTTTGGCCGGATCGAGGCGGGGCACTAGGTTTTGTTTGATGGTTTCGGATTGGAGGCGATAATTGACCTTGCTCAGGAAGCGATTCAGGTTCCACTCCTGGTTGAGCTGTTGATATTCCTCACTTTTGAGGCGTTGGTAATCCTTGACCAAATAGACCTTGAGTACCGGATCCAGCCAAGTGGTGAATTCCAAGGCGATATCGACGTGGGCAAAAGTTCCTCCATAGCGACCGGAACGAGATTGGATACCGATGGCACCAGTCAATTCAATGTAGCGTTGGGGAGTGAGGTTTTGGCGCTGATCGATGGACAGGATTTTAAAGTCAGCGAAATCGCTGACTTTAACATCGGCATTGTGCAATTGCTCCCAGGTTTCGAGAAAAAGGATGGTATTGCCGTTTCGAAGCCAGGATTGTAGGACTGTCGCGGGGCGTTGTTCCGTCCGACGTTTGGCAATATCGGTCAGGCTGATGTAGTCTTCTTCCCCGACCTTTTTGATCGAGATCTCCAGTCCTTCAATTTCTATCTTTGATTTCGCCATCGTACACCATTTCTGCCCCGAAGATACAGAAGGGAAAGGAAAATCAAGGAACAAGTTCATGAATCAAAACTGGCCGTTTCGTACCCTGGAAACGAAAGTAATGTTCATTCCATCTGTCTTCCCCAGCCTTTATTCCGGGCGCAGTTCCGACATCCCTCTTGGAATGGCAAAGGAAGAAAGCCTATTGATAAAAGATCGTATAGGGGCCAATCTCACCTTTTTTATGGGTGCATTTTCGCTATGGTCCAGTACCACGGAATACAATATTTCACCGGTTT
>JBCCCJ010001269.1:0-2373 GCA_039033615.1 Bacteroidota bacterium | reverse complement strand
GGACGTATCTCAACAAAATTTTTTACAACAAATGCATTGACATTATTCGGAAGTACGCGTCTAATCGAGTGGATGCCTATGAGGAAGTTCCCGACCGCGTAGATCAAGACGACAACATCATCCGTCGCATGAGCGTGCAAGACGACTTTCAGCAATTGGTGTCGATGTTAGGCCAGCTAGGAGATACCTGTAAACAAATCATTCTCGACTCTGAGTATCATGGATACAACTCGGAAGAAATTGCCGAGCGAGTAGGATTCAGCAATGCCCGGAGTGTGAATAGCAAGAAGTACAGTTGCCTTCAGCGCTTGAAAAAAATGATAGAGGGTGCTCCCTCCAAACCTTAACCATAGCCATGGACCAGGAAACATACGAATTGGTCAAATCCTACCTTCGAGGAGAATTAACAGAAGAAGCACGCACTACCTTTGAAAACCGAATGGAACAAGATCCGGTGTTTTCTGACGAAGTGAGTGCTTACGGCAAGATGCTCTATGCCATCGACGCCTACGGAGATCAGTTGTTGGATCAACAGTTGAAAGAGCAAGGCAAAGCACTTTTTGCAAAAAAAACGAGTGAGGCGTCTGCGGAACCAGAAGCACGGAGTGGGCGCATCGTAGGCTTTCAACGGTGGTATGCCGTAGCCCTCGCTGCTTGCCTGGTGATTTTGGTTGCCATTTTCTTGCCCCGCCTGAGTCGCCCCGCCACCGCAGAAGAGCTCTACAGCTTATATTTCTCCGACCCCAAGGCCTATGGTGTCCGAGACGGTGGTCCCCAAGAACAAAACTGGAGCAGCGCCATGAGTTCTTATGAAGAGGCGCGCTATCCCGAAGCCATCAGCACTTTTCAGGAAATGTTGGAAAGTAATACCACCGATCGCCGCTCAGAGGCATGGTTGTACATTGGATTGAGCCACCTCAAGCAAGACGAACATGAAGCAGCCTTGCAAGCCTTTGAGCAGGTGAGTGACACCAGCAAACAAATTGACTTAGCAGATTGGTACATCGCCCTTTCGTACCTGGCAAAAGGCGAAGTAGAAACCGCCCGCTCCCAAGTCGAAACCATCGTCAATAGCATCCATCGCCACGAGAAAAAGGAAGAAGCGATAGAACTCTTATCCAAAATCGAACGTTTGCTCTGATTCGGTTCGATTTCCGAGCGAAAAAAGCCCCATCTTTAGGCCCTGATTGAGTCCACGCTAGGACCCGGTCAGGGCCTAACCGATTTCCCTCCATGGAATACCTTCGTCTCCTCAAAACCTACCCTCGCTACCTGGGGTATGGTCTGTTGCATTATTTCTTCTCTGGTCCCGGACAAACTTTTTACCTTTCCCTTTTTACCGCTTACTGGCTCAGTGCCCTCCTTCTGAACAATGTTCAATTTGGGTGGCTGTATTCTGGCGCTACCCTATTGAGCGCGGCCATTCTTCCCGTGGTAGGAAAATGGCTGGATAGCAAAAAATTGCGTCATTTCAGCCTGGGCGTCGGAGTGGGTTTGGCAGCTTTTTGTGCCATGATGGCTGTGGTCAATCATTGGCTGTGGTTGCTCCTAGTGCTGTTTGGCTTGCGCTTGTGCGGTCAGGGGTTGATGCCGCTGACGGCCTCTACCGCGATCGCTCGGTATTTTGAAGACAATCGGGGACGCGCCCTTTCGCTGGTTGGATTTGGGGTTTCGTTCGCAGAAGCCCTGCTCCCGTTGCTGATCGTGGCCTTGCTCGGTATGATGGCTTGGCAAACCGTCTGGCTCATCATGGCAGGGGTGGTATCGCTGGTCTTTATTCCCCTGGTCATTGGTCTGGTTCCCAGTCAGGATGAATTTCAATATGCGCCGGTGAGCAGCAAGGCTCCTGTGCGGGAAGGCAAGCAATTCAACCGAGGGGAAGTCCTTCGCGATCCGGCATTTTATGCCTTGCTGGGCACCTTCCTCTGCGTCCCCTTCTTTGTAACCGGTCTGATGATTCACAAAAACCTCCTCGGGGAGGCCTATAGTTGGTCTGAGGTGCAAATGGCTCAAGCCTTATCCCTATTCGGCATTACTCGCCTCCTGGGAAATTTGTTCATTGGCCCCCTGATTGATCGTTTCTCGGCGCTGCGGGTGTTCGCCTTTACGCTGCTGCCTATGGGCCTGGGCATGCTGGGACTAGCGATCAGCGGCCATATTTCCATCATGTACGTCCTCTTCATGGGAGGGGGAATTTCTGCCAGTCTCAATTCCCTGACGGGGACAGCAGTTTGGGCCGAGTTGTATGGCACCGCTCATTTGGGAGCGATTCGGAGCATGGTGAGCACCATCATGGTGGTTTCTACGGCCATAGCTTCCGTGGTTTTGGGCTGGGCCTTGGCTACTCCTGAGCGCATCAGTGCGAGCATGTGG
>JBCCCJ010001268.1:0-2375 GCA_039033615.1 Bacteroidota bacterium | reverse complement strand
CCCCACGGGGGTAGCGGAGGGCGATCGGTCCGCTGTCGTGCCCCGCTGCGGTGACAACCATCCGCGCCAATTCAGCCTCGTCGCTTGCGGCCATCACCACAAATCCGGGCAGGTTGGCCAAAAAGGAGATGTCATAGGCACCTGCGTGAGTGGCACCATCGGCACCAACAAGACCTGCGCGGTCAATCGCAAAACGAACGGGCAGCCGCTGGATGGCAACGTCATGCACCACTTGATCATAGCCACGTTGAAGAAACGTCGAATACAATGCGCAAAAAGGTTTCATCCCACCTGCCGCCAAACCAGCAGAGAATGTGACTGCGTGCTGTTCCGCGATCCCAACGTCAAAGAACCTGCTGGGGTAATGTTCCCCAAACCGCTTCAGCCCGGTTCCATCTGGCATGGCTGCAGTCACTGCACAGATGCGGTTATCTTTTGCAGCTAGACCTAGCAAAGTATCTGCAAAGACGGCCGTATAGCTTGGCGCGTTTGACGTGGACTTTGCCTGTTCCCCCGTCACAGGATCAAACTTGCCAACCCCATGTCCCCGATCACGGGCGGCCTCTGCCGGGGCGAATCCTTTACCCTTTTGCGTGGCAACATGGACCAGGATTGGCCCATCTAAGCGATCCCGAACTGTGCGCAAGACTGGCAACAACTGGTCCAGCACCACTACTCCTGACGATAGAATTGTCTCTCAACCCATATTGACGTATGAAACCAGCGAACACCTATGTAATCATCATGGCCGGTGGAGTCGGCAGCCGATTTTGGCCGATGAGCCGCTCCTCTTTCCCCAAACAATTCCATGACATCATGGGACGCGGGAAAACGCTCATTCAGGAAACGGTAGAACGTTTTGAGCTCTTTGTCCCTTCGGAGAATATTTACATTGTAACCAATGAGCGGTATCTGGCACTCATTCAGGAACAATGCCCGCAACTCAGTCGAGACCAAATTTTGTTAGAGCCAGTCGGGAGAAATACGGCGCCTTGTATTGCCTATGCGGCTTACAAAATCAACAAAATCAATCCAGAGGCTACCTTTGTGGTTGCTCCGGCGGATCACTTGATCGCTCGGGAAGATGAGTTTTTGAATTACCTCCGGCTGGGAATTGATGGGGCAGCTTCTGCCGATTACATCATGACGTTGGGGATTACCCCTACCCGGCCTGATACGGGCTATGGCTACATTCAATTTTTGGAAGATGAGGAAAACCGCGGATTCTATAAGGTGAAGACCTTTACGGAGAAGCCCAATCTTGAAGTGGCTCAATCCTTTTTGGAAAGTGGTGATTTTGTCTGGAATGCGGGTCTCTTTCTTTTTTCTGGCAAAACCATTCTCGCTGCTTTTGAGCAGCATTTGCCAGACATGGCCGAACTATTTCAGGCCTTGACTCCTGCCTATTACACTGATCAGGAAGAAGCAGGGATTCGCACGACCTATTCTACCTGCAAAAATATTTCCATGGATTATGGCATCATGGAAAAAGCAGACAACGTATATGTCATTCCGGCAGATTTTGGCTGGAGTGATCTGGGCACCTGGGGGTCGGTTCATGACAACTCTGAAAAGGACTTCCACCAAAATGCCGCCAGTGGAGATGTGATTGCGTACGAGTCCTATAACAACATCGTCCAAACCACCCGTGCTGACAAAGTCGTGGTCCTCAAGGGTCTAGATGGATACATCGTGGTGGACACAGATGATGCTTTGTTGATCTGCAAAAAAGACGATGAGCAGTTCATCAAACAGATTGTTGGCGACCTGAAAGCGGATCGGGATCCCAAATATACCTGAGCCAATTATCCTCCATGTAGGTCCATCAAATGGGGGTATGTCAAACACGAGAAGCGAAATGTGAAAAGCATTTCGCTTTTCTCTTTGGTAGTTTTTGATAGAATGGGTGGGAAGGAGGACTTTCTCCCCCTATCTTCCCAAGAAACTACGCTACCAATGAACCGCTTCCTCCTTTGTCTCCTTCCCCTCTTGGTGTTGGCTTGCCAACCTACTTCCCAGCCTGACAATTCTCCCGCTACTTCAGGGGCTCCCAACATCGTCCTCATCCTGGCTGATGATATGGGGTCTGGCGATATTCAGGCCTTGAATCCCACCAGCCAGATTCCGACTCCTGCCTTAAATGCCCTGGCCGAAAGTGGGATGCGCTTCACGGATGCCCATACGGGTTCTTCAGTTTGTACCCCTACCCGATATGGCCTCATGACTGGGCGCTATGCCTGGCGCACTCGGATGAAATGGGGGGTTCTTTCCGGTTACTCGGATCATTTGATAGAGAAAGAGCATCATACCATTGCCCAGCTCCTTCAGAAACAGGGCTATTCCACTGGGGTGATTGGCAAGTGGCACCTGGGATT
>JBCCCJ010001267.1:0-2376 GCA_039033615.1 Bacteroidota bacterium | reverse complement strand
TAGACAAAATGGCGAATCGTGATTATTTGCGTAGCCTTCACCACACAGGCGGGTTTGCCATCCCGATCCGAATCGGGAAGGTGTTGGGGCGGCTTGTGGCGTTGCATGGGGCTTCGGCGGTTTTTTGCATACTTTTTTGCTGACAAAAAAGTATGGCCGGTTGAGCTTGCGAAATTCCGCTTGCGGGACAGGCGACACCAAGCTTGGATGAAAGAAGTGGAAAAGGTATTCAGAAAATGTCTGGGAGTATGATGTGCGAGAATAATGATACCGTGCTAAGGCTCCGCCTGAAACACCCAAAACGGCACATTGGCACTGCCCCAATGGGTGCGATCCTCGACATAGCAAAACAGGCGATAGGCACCGACCGTTGAAGGGGCCTGGAAGGACAGGGTAGGGGAGGAGCCCACTTCCCATAGGCCAGTCAACGGCTCAGGTTTGGGTTCCGGGTCCAGCCAAATATTGTTTTCCATGGGAGATTCTGGCAGCAATTCCCAGCTGAAGGTCAAAGAATCGGGCAGACTCCCCCCCACAAAAATTTCCGCTTCGTATCGCTTTCCCGCTTCTACATAGACCTGATGAAACGGATTTTTCCCATCTAGACGGATGCTATCTACTTGGAATTGCATGGCCGAGGTGGGAGAACTCCCCCAGAATTGCTGCAGGGATTCGGTCATGGCGGTAGCTTTTCCGCCCGAACCCGGGAGATTGAACCAGGTGTGGGTACGCTCGACGTGTTGATTGCTCCAATAAAACGCACAACTGCCAATCATGCGGGTGGTAGGGCCAAGGCTCATGCGGTGGATTGCCGTATCCAGGAAAGTCGCTTTTTGCCTACTGCTCTCTTCTATGGGGGCGTGCCAGGCGGTCATTTCTGCTTCCCAAGGGCCTCGATATCCCCATTCGGTCAGAAGGTAAGGCCCCTGCCAGGCGTAGGGGTCATTCGCCAGAAAACGAGAAATTGTCCGGATGGCCCCAAACGCATTGATCCCTAAGAGGTCAACCTCAGACAATTCCCTGGCAGCCGAACGGATCGACTCTTTGTTCCCCAGAACCATGGCCGCTGTGGGATGATTCGGGTCCCAATCATGGATGCGGCGGGCGGTTTCATTGATCGCCGCCCATACGGCAGGAGAGTCATAATGCAATTCCAGCTCATTGCCCAGCCCCCACATTAACAAGGCCGGATGATCTTTGTATTTCTCTACTTCGGTTTGTACCCAGGCCAATTGGGTTGCTAGCTGTGCGGGATCTTCGTAATCCAGCCCTTTTTCCCCTGGAATCAGGTACAATCCCAGGATGACCTTGAGGTCCAAGGCCTGAGCAGTATCCAGGATATGTTGGGCATCCTGGGTGGAATAGGTGCGAATGGTGTTCCCTCCATGTTGGGCCAATACCGAAAGCTGGGAACTTCCGGCGGCTCCGTGGATGTAAAATGGGGCACCGTCTGCCCATAGTTGAAAGCCGCCCGTTTCCGATGCCGATAGGAATACCGACTGATTCGCTGGAGCGATGATGGGATAGGACCGTACCTCTGGGGGCGCCAGGGTACTCGGTTCATGACAGGCCAACAACAACCAGATTACGCCCAGATAGGCAAAACGAAGATGGAGACAATCCTTCATGGGTTGATCACTCTGGAAGCAGTGGTTACATTTCCTTGATCGTCAGACAAAAACACGTACAATCTGCTGGAAAAAGCAGGGGCCGAAAAGCTGACGCTTGGCCCTTCTCCCACCTTTCGGAAGGATTTGCTGAGCCCCCTAGACTCTGCCTTGAGATACCACTCGACTTCATAAGAATCCTGTTGGAGCAGCGGACTGATCACAGAAAGTTGAAGCCTTGAACGGCGATACCACAAGGGATCTGAAGGGGAAACATAGATTTCTGCCAAAGGGAAATCCACCTTTTGTCCCAGCCAACTCTCCGCCAGACCATAATAGGCGGGCTTGAGACGACCTGCTTGATCTGTCAGACCAAACCAAGTCGAAGTGCCGCTGTGAATGCTTTGCCAGTTGTAGGCCGCACCTCCCAGCCAGTTCTGTCGGGCCGTGTCGATGGTGGTCCACCAGGACTGATACGCCTGCACTTTGTCAAAGTCCGTGGGTTCTGCCAAGGTACCGTTCCGTTCTCTGGGGCTTTGGCTTGCATCCCAATAGCCAATCGGCCCAAATTCGCTCAGCAAAAGGGGACGGCTGGTTCCGATGGCGTCCAGTTCCTCTTTTGCTTGTTGAAAGGCTTTTGGATAAAAGGCATTGATGCCGATCAAATCAATTTCTGGAGCGGCGGCTAGATGTAGCCCCACCAGTTGATCCAGACTGGAATCAGGGACAAAGGTCAGCATGATGGGCCGTTGTGCGTCGATGGATCGGATCG
>JBCCCJ010001266.1:0-2380 GCA_039033615.1 Bacteroidota bacterium | reverse complement strand
GTAAAGTACCCCAGGACCGTCAATTGGCGCATTTGATTGAAAAAATCTTTCGGATTGCCTTCTCCTTCCGCTACCAGTCGGTTGAGTACCTCGTCTTTCTGACTGTCTTCCAGAGAAACAAACGGTTTGTTGAACAACTCCTTGGCAGCAGCATCCACCTTGGGGATTCCAGCCATGAAATTGGTGATTTCTTCTTCTGACAAATGGTCTTGGAGCATGCTGTCAATGAAGGCGTGAACCCCAACATCTTTTGCACCTGGGGTATCAGTCGCTGGCAAGATCCGTTCTGCCATTTCTGCTACCAACTTGCCCTGATCCTTGTTCAAGAAGGCCGGTTGCCAATTGTCCACTTCGCTGGCTTGACAGCCAGCCATGACCCCTGCCACCGCAGAGGCAGAAACAGCATAGCCCAGCATCAGGGCCGTTTGTTTGAGTGCGTCTCTTCGATTCATGATGCAGGGATTATAGGTTTTGTTTGTTCAACTCAGAAACTGCGTGATCCACGGCTCGGGCGGTCAAGGCCATGTAGGTCAAAGACGGGTTCACACAAGAAGCAGAAGTCATACACGCACCATCGGTAACGAAGACATTCTTCACTGCATGCACCTGATTCCAGCCATTGAGGACCGAAGTCTTGGGGTCGCGTCCCATCCGAGCAGTTCCCATTTCGTGGATACCGAGGCCGGGAGCCCCAATGCTATCGTAGGTCTGGACATTTTTCAATCCGGCCGCTTCGAGCATTTCCGCAGCTGAATTCTTCATGTCCTCCCGCATGATCATCTCATTTTCTTTGAACTCACAGTCAAAAGTCAAGGTTGCCTGTCCCCACTTATCCCGCACGTCTTCGTTGAGCATCACTTTGTTTTCGTGATAAGGGAGGGTTTCCGCAAAAGCAGTCATCCCCATCCGCCAGGGTCCGGGCTCGAACAGTTCCGTTTTCATGTCCACCCCGAATTTTGCCAACTCCGCGACATTCCGACTCCAGCTTTCTCTACTGGCTCCTCCTTGGTAACCAAACCCTCGAAGGTAGTCTTTGCGGGTAGACGCTTTGTTCACATTGCGAAAGCGAGGGATATAAATCCCGTTGGCACGACGGCCCCGGTAATATTTGTCTTCGAATCCGTCGTATACTCCGGCAGCTCCCGTGCGGAAGTGGTGATCCATCAAATTGTGACCCAATTCTCCGCTATCGTTGCCCATTCCATTAGGGAAGCGATCGGATTTTGAGTTCATCAAAATGAAGGAGGAACCAAGAGCAGAAGCACAAACGAACACCACCTTGGCATAAAACTCCATGGTTTCATTCGTCTCTGCATCGATCACCAAGACTCCCTTTGCCTTCTGGGTTTCCGGGTCAAAAATGATTTGGTTGACGATGGAAAAAGGACGCAAGGTCATGTTGCCAGTAGCTGCTGCGGCTGGAAGTGTCGCGGCATTGCTGCTGAAGTATCCTCCATACGGACAACCCCGAATACAGCGATTTCGATATTGACAGGCACCGCGCCCATTGTGGGGAACAGTCAAATTGGCATTTCGCCCAATGGTGATGACCCGTCCACCAAAGTTCTCTGCTACACGAGCCTTGACGTGCTTCTCCAGGCAATTCATCTCCATGGGAGGGAGAAATTTGCCGTCTGGAAGCTGGGGCAAGCCTTCTGCCTGACCACTGATCCCAGCGAAGGATTCTACGTAGTCGTACCAAGGCGCGACGTCGCTGTACCGAATGGGCCAATCGACAGCGATGCCTTCCTTGCCGTTGGCTTCGAAATCTTGCTCGCTCCACCGATACGATTGCCGACCCCACATGAGGGATCTTCCGCCGACATGATAGCCCCGCATCCAATCAAAGCGTTTGATTTCTGTGTAGGGATTGTCGATGTCGTCCACAAACCAGTGTTGCGAAGAAGACTTGGTGGTGTATCCGGTTCGACTTTGTTTGGGCTTTCTTTCCCGGGTTTCTTTGGTGATTCGATCCCGATCTTCAAAATCCCAGGGATCCATGTGAGCGGTAGGATAATCCTTGACGTGCTCTACATTTCGGCCCCGTTCCAATACGAGCGTTTTGAGTCCTTTTTCAGAGAGCTCCTTGGCCGCCCAACCACCGCTGATGCCGGAACCCACCACGATGGCATCGTATGTGTTTTCCTGCTTGCCTTTACCATTGATCTGCATACGTAGTGTAGGGTAATTGTTATGAAGTATAGAAAATTAGGGCATAACCCATCCTTTTCAAAAGAATCACTCCTACTGAAATCAATTTTGAATCAATCTAAATAGTCTTTTGGGGAGAGGACAGATCTCAGACCATTCCATTGTCAGAGCACTCTGCTGTCCCAACTCCTTTGGTTGGGTCAGTTGGAGATGGCAGTCGCGATGCGCC
>JBCCCJ010001265.1:0-2380 GCA_039033615.1 Bacteroidota bacterium | reverse complement strand
TTTACAATAGATACAGGATCAACAGAGAAATAAATTGGCCTTAAACCATTGATTATTACACAAATAATCAAATCCAATTTTCTCCCTCGGCTGGAATGATTCATTTCGGGAAAAAGTCGGCCTGACCAATGAGGAGCGAAAAAGAGTCATTCACCCAAGGTTTTACTCCGATCAGTAAGCAATCTGATGCTACAGGTCCTGCATTCTCTATCTTGCATACCTCTTCTACCCGATATTCTTCGTTTTTTGAAATCTCACAGCTTCCATATTCTCCCCCAATTGGGCGGCCTATTGATCGGCGGATGCTTGGTCTGGCTCAGCCTAGGATCGATCTCCCTGGATCAATTGGGACAAGATTGGCAACAGCTCATTTGGGGCTGGGTGCTGGTCGCCATGGCAGGTTCTCTGCTAAGCTGTGTGTTTCGGGCCGCCCGCTGGCAAATGCAATGCAAAGCCGTGGGCCATTCCATCTCCTTTTTTCAAAGTCTCGGTGCAATTCTGATCGGATATCTTTCCAATCAGGTGCTGCCGCGTTCGGGTGAAGTCATTCGTTGCACCTTGATTTCCCGACGTACCCAGTTGCCGTTCGCTTCTGCGCTTGGCACGGTGATTACGGAGCGGGTCATAGACGTGTTGATGCTGGGTCTGGTCATTTTGAGCCTCCTGATCATGGAAGGCGATGCTGTTTGGGCCATGATCGCCCAGGCATCCAATACCGGAGCTTCGGCCTTACCGAGCATTGCTTGGTGGCAGGTGGCAATCGGCCTCTTGGTGCTGATGTCGATCGGTGGATTCATCGTGTACCGATGGGGGAAAAAGCTCCTCACCAAAGCGCAGACCTTTTTGAGCGCCATCTTGAAAGGAATTCTTTCTATCCGCTCTCTCCAATCTCCCTGGCTATTCCTGGGACATACGCTGATGATTTGGGTGAGCTATTGGGTGATGACCTTTGCTGTTTTCTATGCCATGCCCAGTTGGAGTCAGGCAGAACTTCCTTTCCTCTATTATGGATGGATTCTGTTGGGCTTTGGGACTCTGGGCATGTTGGTGCCAACTCCTGGTGGTATCGGTCCTTACCATGCGGCCATCATCTTTGGGATCATGAGCATGGGAATTGAGCCAGGTTCTGGAGAAGTCTTGGCAGGCGCCCAAAGTTTTGCGGTTCTCTCTCACGCTTCCAAGGCAGGCTTATTAATTATCGCGGGGCTATTGGCCCTTTGCCTCTGGTGGATCCCATTTTCTCATATCAAGAACAATCCTTCCCGATTTGGGAAACTATACACTTCAATTCAATCGTGTAATAATTGGTTGCGTTTCGGGCAAAAGGGGAAGCCTGAGGAAAGTAGGAATTCCTACTCTGCCTCAGGCTCTCCCCCGCTCGAAACGGTTTTGGTTAAGAATGAGAAAAAGACCACCCTTAGCGCCTGAGAAGATTCCCGTTTGTTAGCCAACAATTCGTAGCAGAATCCTCTGCAACTTTCTGCGAGAGAAAGTCAGGCGCTCAGGATGGTAAACATAAGGGTAGGGACGTTACTGACTGATCACAATCCGCTTACTGATTACTTGTTCCGCATCAGCCGGATTCCGAATGCTCAGCAAATACATGCCAGGGATCAGTCGTTCCGTTGGTACGTCAATTCGGTTCACCCCGGTGCCTTCCAGGATTTGCAATTGGTTCCAAACCATCCGGCCGTCAATGGCCACTAACTGAACATTGGCAGAATAAGCGGTTGGCAGGGTAAATTCTACGCTCACCTGCATCCCACGCGAAGCAGGATTCGGATAGGCGATCATTTGACCAATTTTCCGGCTCTCAAAGGTTACTTCCACTTGCTCAGAGAAAGAAAAGGCACCTCCCAAGTCGATTTGCTTGAGGCGGTAGATTGCTTTGCCTTCGACCGGAGACTCATCGAAGTACTGGTACTCGTTCACAAAAGTTGAATTCCCAACGCCTGCGACTTGTCCCAGCGGCTCAAAGATGGCACCGTCCCGAGAGCGCTCCACCACAAAGTGAGAGTTATTTTCCTCAGAAGCAGTAGCCCAGTTCAATTCTACCCGACTGTTTTCCGCATCAGGAGTAGCATTGAAATCGAGGAATTCTACTGGGAAAGAAAATCCACTTCCGCCAAAAGAAACGTCCTGGAAGGTAGCAGAAGCCAATTGAGTGTCGTCGTGGCTGGTTACGGCCAATCCTACGTAGATATCAGTGCTCATCGGAATGAAATCGACATCAGCCAGGATCCAGTTGTTTCCATCAGGGCTGTGATATCCACTGACTTCATTGCCACTGCGCACGATCCGAATCCAGTGAGGAACAGAAACTGCACCTGCATTACTTTTGGTGCTGATGGTAGCACCTGACTTGACATTCCGGCGCTGG
>JBCCCJ010001264.1:0-2390 GCA_039033615.1 Bacteroidota bacterium | reverse complement strand
GGAGCATCCGGTGACCGAGGGCCTGGAAGAGGTACTCTTGCAGTTTGCCAGCCCCATCACCGTCATCAACCAAGATTCTTTGGTTTCAGTAGACGTTCTTGCGACCTCCTCCGAAACGAGTGGGAAACAACCCCCGCCGGCTTTTTTCGACCCCGACAAACAATGGACCCAGGCTGATTTTGCGTATGGCACTCAGAATGTGGCGGTAGCCGTAGAAGGGCAAATCGGAGGACCGGGGGCCGCCGAGGCTAAAATGGTGGTCATTGCCGATGGCGACTTTCCCCTGAACCAAAATCCTCAGCAGCCCATTCCGCAAAACAACGTCAACCTATTTGTGAATAGCATCGACTGGTTGACCGATGATACCGGCCTGATTGAATTGCGGACCAAAGGCGTCGAATCCCGGCCCCTGGAAAAATTCATTGGCGAAGACGAAGCCGGAAAGCGAACCGCTTTCAAAGTCATCATGTTCTTCCTGCCCTTGCTCATTGTGATTGCCTTTGGCATCCTGCGAGCGCAGCGACGGAAGCGAACGGCCCGCCGCTGGAAAGAAGAAACCTATCAATAACGAATAGCGCTAGCCATGTTTAAGCGATTCACCAACCAACAATTGTTGATTGCCCTCGGAGTGATCCTGGGGCTGTATGTGATTGCCTTGTTGATGGACGGAAAAAAGGAACGCACCTTCAAGGCGACCTTGTCCAGTCTCGATACCGCAGCCGTCAGTCGAATCCTGATTGAGGCACCGAATGCCGAGCCAGTCGAACTGCAAAAGCAAGGCCCAGCCTGGCAGGTCAAATTGCCCGATGGGAGCTTTGTCAGCACGGGAGAAGGCGTGGTGCAAACTGCCTTGGAAAGCATCTCCCGACTGGAAGCAAAGCAGTTGATTAGCCGACTGGAAGCAGATTGGTCGGAGTACGAAGTCGATAGTGCCGCCACCCGGGTGCAGGTATTTGCCGGGGCCGAACCTGTGCTGAACATCTTGCTGGGCAAATTTGCTTTTCAAGGAAATGGGGGAATGACTCATGCTCGTCTGGAAGGAGAAGCCGAAACTTATCTGGTAGATGGCTACCTCGCACCTAGTTTCCGGAAAGTCGCCAATGACTGGCGCAACAATACCTTGATCCAGGGAAATCAGAACGATTGGAACCTGCTTACCTTTAGTTATCTGGCTGATTCTTCCTTCCAATTGTTCAAAGGGACGGACAATCTCTGGCGATTGGCGGATTCTACGGAAGTGGACAACTCGGCAGTTGCGACCTACCTCAATCAAATTTCCCGCCTCGATGGGGGGGAGTTTATCGCCCGCCGCCCCACCAATCCTACCCCGGATTTCCAACTCGCGATGCAAGATGTGAACGGGACCTTGGTGGAAGTGAAAGCCTTTGCAGATCTGGAGACCCAATTTCTGCTGACCTCTAATTTGAATCCGGAGGCGGTTTTCAATGGAGCGTCTGAGGGCTTATGGCAAAAAGTTTTTGTAGGAATGACTACCTTTCTGCCCGCCAATCCATAAATGATCCTCATGTTGATCCTGTTTCTCTTAGCTGTCCTTGATCCAATTCTGCCGCCTGCGCCTATGACCTCTCACATCGAACTCTATGATCTGGAAAGTGGAAAGCGAACGGTAATCTTGTCCACAGAGCGACACCTCGAAGCGCCGAATTGGAGTCGTGATGGCGCATTTTTGGTGGTCAACGGGGATGGGAAACTGTATCGCTTGCCCATTGAAGGAGGAGAACTGACGGAAATCCCTACCGATTTTGCGACCACGTGCAACAACGATCATGGCCTGTCTCCAGATGGCACTCAGTTGGTGATCAGCCATCATGACAACACGACGCCCGAAGCGGAAAGCCAGGATGGAGATTCCAGAATCTACCTGCTCCCGGCAGAGGGAGGAACGCCAAAGGTTGTAACTGATTTGGTGCCTTCCTATTGGCATGGCTGGTCGCCAGATGGCCAGACCCTGGCCTATGTCGGGGCGAGAAATGGGGAATATGACATCTACTCTATTTCGGTCGAAGGAGGCGAAGAAACCCGCCTAACCAGTGCTCCTGGCCTGGATGATGGCCCAGATTATTCTCCTGATGGGAACTGGATCTACTACAATTCGATGGCCTCTGGCAAGATGGAAATCTGGCGCATGCGCTCAGACGGCAGCGAAGCCGAGCAATTGACCGATGACGCCTATTCCAATTGGTTTCCGCATCCTTCTCCTACCGGGGAAGGCTTTGTGTATATTGCCTACCTGCAAGATCAAGGAGATCGGCATCCACCCATGAAAGATGTGGCCCTGCGCTACTTTGATGAAAAAAAGCAAGAGATTCGCACCCTTTGCGAATTCACAGGTGGCCAGGGAACCATCAATGTGCCTTCTTGGTCGCCGG
>JBCCCJ010001263.1:0-2392 GCA_039033615.1 Bacteroidota bacterium | reverse complement strand
CTTTGAACCACCTATACTACAATCTGAGTATACCAAATAATAGATATGAGGAACATTTGAAAATGAGAACAAGGGAGCTTCAAAGTTTTCAGTCAGTTCTGGCTCTCCAGCATCAAAAGGAATTAGAGGATCATCCCACTTAATCCAAAAGTCTTTCAATTTCAGGTTGCCTATCAGGTTGCCTGCATCATCAAACACATCATCGTTGACCACATAGAGAATCGGCTCTCCACATTCGTCATAAATTCCGTTGGAAGCAGTACTTCGATCTCCAAACGCTGGATAATTGGGCTCCCAATTCGCAGTATCAGGAGAAGTAAATGGAGGGAAAACTACTTGAGTGGCGTTGGCTGGCACGCCATTCTTGACCATCACTGGAGGAATATTGGTCAAGGTCCAAAAGGGGTTCTGCACGTACTGGGCCGAAACAGGCGACCATGTCAGAAGAAACACTCCACTAGCGACTAGCAGCAGGAGGAATCTTCTTAGGGGGGGGGGGAATTGGGTATTTCATGGGAACAAAGGAATTGGTTGTTTTCGTCAATATGCGAAAATTGCTTCGAATTTTAAATAGAACCTTCAGAGAAAACATTAAGAAGCAGAAGGGCAATGGATTTCTTGTCATCCTCTTTCGCTCTCGCGCGTTTATAACGCGTGAGGCAATAGTTCCAGAGTTTGTAACTCGCGAAGACTGGAAGTTGCCAACTTCAGCACTTACCTCCGACCCGTTGCAAACGAGTCGGAGCGAAATTTGCCCCTCGCCCGTTGCAAACGGGGGAGAGCGACTGCTACTGAGAGAGCTCGTAGGTTTTGAAAACCTACGAGTTCTAGTCCTGGTATCGCTCTATCGCTTGACCACCACTTGCGAAAACTGCCCTTGTGGACCAGACACCCGCAGCAGATAGCTCGCCAGAGGCAACTGCTCGGTAGTAATGATAAAGGAATTGAGGCCGGATCGTCCTGAAAGATGCTGAACGGTCAACTGCCGCCCTTGCAGATCATATACGGCGACTTCCAATTCCCCTGGCCGCTCCAATCGGATGCTCCCGCGGAGCTCTGCATCGAATGGATTTGGGTGAATCTCTACGGTCAATTCCGATAGTTCCGGCTCGCGGGAGACATTGATCACGGGGGCACCGTCGTCGGAGAGACGGGCGTAGTAGGTAGGATACGAAGCATTGCCGCGTTGGATGGTCAGTAGATATCCGCCATCAGATAGGGGCAGAATATCTCCATCACTCTGGACATCTGGATGCTCTACAATCAAATGCCAATGCTTCTCCCCGTTCGGACCTACTTTCAACAAGTAAATCGAGTTGTAAGCTGAGTCAGAGAGGTATCCTCCAACGGCGATGTTGTAGATGATGCAACCGCCGTCGCTGGTAGGTCTGGCTCGATAGGGAACCAATTCACGATAATCAGTGGTATCATCCTGAAAAAAATAGGAGGATTCCCATATCACTTGGCCTTGGTTGGTGAGCTTCCATACTTTGAGGTGTCGGCTGTTGATCAACTGTGGCCTCCCTTCAGCAATCAGATAATGAAAGCCATCCACACTGGTCAGTAGTTCCACCGCCTGATCATGCTCACCCCCTAGCTTCAGTTCACTCACAGAGTCTCCTGCTGCAGTAGTTTCTAACAACCAAATGGGTTGATCCTGAGGGGATTCAGTCGCAAGTAACCATAGGTTCCCATTGGGCTTACGAACGATTCCTCTAGTTGCAGCTCCATAAATGGAAGGATATTCCTTTTCCCATAAAAGGGTTCCTTGAGAATCTATCATAGAAAGGGTAATGGCTTCATACTCGCCCAACTCTCTTCGTTTGCCAGCCAGCCACAAATTTCCCTGCTCATCCATTACTCCTTTTCCACCGATAGCGCCCAACTCAAAGTAATCACTTCGGGCTTGCCAAACTTCCGTCCCTGTTGAATCAAATTTGGTTGCTTGTACCGCAGATCGATTATCGAAATTCAGGAAATAACCAGAAACAATTCGGGAGCCGTCTGCTAGCTCAAATGCTTCTTCTACCGAACTGCTGACGTAGGTAATATTCTCTTCCAACAATTGGAAGAGGGTATCCATGCGATAATGGATGATGCCAAAATTCTTTTTGCGTGAGACAAGGTGATATTCATCTCCTTTCTCAATCAAGATTCCTGCCTGAAAGATGGTCGCAGAACTATCTGCGTACAGAATCGTGGGAGCAACAATCTGGGCACTGAGTGGGCTGATCAATGAACAGGCGATCAGTATGGAAAACATGAATCGTTTCATGGGAGTAGAGATAAATTATTCGGAAAGAATGGTGATGACAGGAGTAAAGTGATACGAAGGACTAACAAGAGAGTCATTCGGTAGCGGCCTCAGAGGAGAGGGTTCACCATCTCCCGG
>JBCCCJ010001262.1:0-2392 GCA_039033615.1 Bacteroidota bacterium | reverse complement strand
TGTGTATGATTTCAATGAGGATAAAATTGTGACCCAGGATGTGAGTTTAGGAAGTACCCCTGTTCAAAATGAAGTGTTTGTGAATGAAATTTACTTCAAAAACCATTTGTTTAGTTTACCTCCTATTGATTATGGCCAAATTTCGGCGAGTGGGTTGTATATAGTTGCAAGAGATGATACTTCTGGTATCACCATATACGATTTCAATGGAAATTATTACCCAATTCTGAACTCTGGAGGAGTAGGAACGAAAACCTTTCTTTTTGGGCATACTAATGCACATTTTGATGTAGGATTTTATCAAGTCGATTCTAGCGGACAGGATATTACCAGAGAATGTATCATCGCCAAGGCGGTTGGAGCAACTATTAACGATGATGGAATCGGAAATGCCAACGGAGATATGGTGGCTGTCTATTGGAATTACAGGTACGGAGAAACAGAACTTAGTTGGGGATGGGAAACTTTGATTGACTGGGATTCAGCTGGCACTGGTGCTTATGGTGGAGGGCAGTATAGCATCGTGCCAGGCATTCAAACAGTCTTAGCTGATAGTATTTGGCAATCAATCCCTTATCAATCTGACTTTTCCTACCGGGCCTTGGTATCCCTCAAGCAGGTACCCTCCTCGGCTACTTGGGCCCCTTACTATGGGGAGATTGTGGAAGTAAGCCTCAATCACCACGACCTCCAACCACGTCGCATTCTTCACCACCAGATCGAAAGTACTTCAGGGGCGATTGAGCAGCCAGAAGCTTGGATCAGTCCGGATGGTCTCAAGATGTTTTTCAAATCCAAAGCAGATGCCCCCTCTGGTCAGGAGTATTTGTATTTTGTAGCACTTGGCAAGCGTACCCGAGATACCACTCGTATGTCAGCTGGCAGTAGCTACCGCCTTGCCAATCGGGAGGTTTCTCCTCTTACTATGCAGCTATTCCCCAATCCCACTAGTACACAGATTTGGTTGAGCATGACGGAGGAGACTGAGAAATCAGGGAGATTGGATTTGATCGGAATGGATGGTCGTAGGCAAACCATTTGGAAGGGAATCCTTCAACCAGGTGAATCAGAGAAGCTATCTCTCTCAGGCATTTCATCGGGTTTATACCTCGCTGAATGGACGGATCCGCAAACCAATTTGGTAAGATTTCGGCAAAAGATTGTGATTCATTGATTGGATACTCCTAATCCCCGCCTCCTACCGATTGGACATCCAGGAGGCGGGAAAGTACAGCAATTATTCCTCTTCCACCTTGGCATCAAAGGGATGCGACAAGTTCTGCCACTCCATCAAATCCGCTTTCAAGCTGCCGATTTTGAGCTCTGATTGAATCCGAAGCGGTACTTTGTTCTCGTCTTCAGAGATCCAGAAGTTGATCTTGCTGCCATCGGTGATGAGGCCAGCTTCTTCAATCATCAGGGCGAATTTCAGGGCACGAAAAGCATGCCCATCTACTTTGATGGTCTCACGCTTGAGCAAACGAGCCTTGAGGTCAAAAGTCTTGCGGTCTAGAAAATTGCGGAGCGAAATCTCATCTCCCACCTGCATGGTGTAGGCATTGTGGGTACTACGGGCGTGATAAAAGGCCGAGATCACATCCTGAATGCCGGGAGGAACCGGGTATTCCGTTACTTTCTTCCACTCATTGATGTAGGAGGCTTTATGTTGTTCCTGGTCAAAATACGTCTCGGTATAGCTTTCAAAGCCCCCTTCTCTGATATGCCGATTAAAGCGGCGGGAAAGCAGGCTTTCTGTGTCCACAAAGGTCTCGTATTGATCCCGGACCTTATACACCCAGTCGAAACCAGGGTGAGTGAAGCCTTTGCCGACGATGTGCCAACAGGGCCGATCTTGTAGAATGGCTTGCTCCGGCATCACTTCCAGCGTCGCATAGCCCGCCGTAACAAATCCATAATGGATGCGGTACTTAAGAAATTCCCCAGATTGAAAGCTTGGGCTAATATGGGGAGCAAATGGGCGAAACGCGAGCAGCGCTATGCCCAGAATTGCCAACAGAATGGGTGCCAAATAGGAGAGTTTCATCTCATGTATAACGAAAAAAGGAAGGATCTGGGTTTGCTCGGAGAAAATCTTACCAGGTAAGTTTTTCCGAAAAGGGTAAAACATTTTCTTTCGAATAATTGAGTGGAAAGGAGCAACATGCTTCGTCCTGCTGAAGCAAACAATGCCCAGGATCTCCTATGTGTGCCACTAAATGGGGGCTAACGGTCCGATTGATTGCGGGAGTGGTCTATTTTTGTGTCTCAACGGTATGTGAAAGGTATGGTTTTTGCGTTTTAGTAGTGTCTGCAAATGCAAACGACCTCAACGTTAAAAATCTTACATAGTAGGCCAGATGCAGTAACCGTAGAATGCCTACTTTCGTAATAG
>JBCCCJ010001261.1:0-2393 GCA_039033615.1 Bacteroidota bacterium | reverse complement strand
CTCTAAGGCTGCATACACCTTACCGAGTTTGTAATAAGAAATCCCTACTCCCCCATACAACTCAATATTTCTCGGGTTGGCATCGAAGAGTTCTTTCCCTAGGGTAGATCGGTTCTGATAGTAGAACAAGGCGGAGTCCAACTGGCCCTGCTTCTCAAAGATGCCCCCCAGTTTTTCGTAGGTTACCGCCCAATTCTGGGCAAAAAAAGCATTGCTGCTATCGGCCTGGACTAGCTGGCGGTATTGGCGTTCAGATTGTTCATAGGCCTGACGAGAGGGAGGGAGTTGGCCGATTTCTTCGTAGATCTCTCCGAGAAACCCATAGGCATTGGCGATCTGCCAGGCTTCCAGGGGTTTGTCCAGCAGGGAGTGGAGTTGAGCGATGGCCTGGGGATAGCGGTTGATGCTTTGGAGGTATTGGGCGTATTCGTAGCGGTGGTCATATTGACTGGTATCCGCTGCAATGGCAAAGCGATAGGCAGCCACCGCGCTGTCTCTCTGATTCTCCAAACCATAGGTTCGAGCCAGCGTTAGCAGGGCGCTGATGTGCTCCGCTTTTTGATCCCGGATCTGCTGTAATTTATCTGCGGTTTTGCCTTCTTCCAACAAAATCCGACGGAGATTCTGCTTCAATTCTGCTTGTTCCAGCACCCAGATTGCACTGTCGATGTGCCCTTGCTTGAGCCATTCAATCGCTCGTTCCTGGACGGGCAAGGCTGGACCAAACTCACTACGGGCAACCTGGCGACTCAGCTCCCGGATGGTACCTTCCATTTCTTGAATCTGGAGGACCAGATCAGTGAGGCTGTCCTGCAACTGAGTCAAGCGGTCGCTATTGGCGGGGAGACGCCGGATTTCGGTTTGGATGTCGTCCACCTTGCCTTGCAAGCCATCCATGACTTGCCGCCGAATCTCATCCTCAGGACATTGGCCTTCTTTGCACAGTTCAATGGTGATTGGCTCATCCGCTGCATTCTTCCGCAGAAAGACAGGTATCGGATGCTCAAAACGGGCAATCCGATATGCGGTCTGGCTGATGACGAGGAACACCTTATCGCCTGCCACTTTGCCTCGGTAGCTGAAGTCAAAGGAGCCATCATTCAGCGTCGCGGTTGGATTGGCCCCTCGGGACATGAGGCTAAAGTTGGCAAGGGGCTGCTGGCTGGGATATTCAACCAGATAGCCATAGAGCTTGGCTTCGGACGGAGTTTGCCCCCACAGGAAGGTGGGGAGGCAGGCTATCAGGAGCAAAAGCAGGCAATGGAAGCGCATAGGAGGTTGTAAAAAAGTAGAGGAAATCATTTCGAATTCAACAGAATGCTGACGTCTTGTTGGCTGCCGGGATAGGCTTTGGCTGAATAGAACTGATGTTCGGTAGTCTGGGCACTGAGGGTGACTTCCTCGCGTTGGTTGAGTTCGGATAGTTCCAATACAAAACCTCCCGAGCTGTCAGATCGTACTTGATCGGAGCCAACATTGATCAGTACCCCGCTTACCGGGCCTTGTTCATCCCGGACAGATCCACGCAAGCAACACAGACTCGCGTCTCTTTCGATGACGAGGCGCAAATCTGGTTCTCCTAAGGAGATGCGGGTGGTGGGTTTGCCGTTGGTGAATTGCCAACCTTCGGCCAGGAGTTCTACCTGGGTGCTGTCTTGGGCGAGGGTAGCGGAGAGGTTGTCGAAGGTGACTTTGCCGTCTTCGTCTATGGATTCGGGTTGCTTGTTTTTGGGAAGGGTAAGCACTAAGCTGCCCTGGTCCCGCAGGACAGTGGATCCATTGGCGTCCTCCAGGAAGATGGTCAGGGTGAAGGGCTGATTACAGCCATCATTGGGCACTTGGGCCGCTGGATCGAAGAGATAGGCCAGCACAAAAACGGCCAAGGCACCCCCTGCGCTGAGGGCTTGCTTATGCTTCACCTGCAAGAAGCCGGGAATCACTGCCGCAAAGCCCGCCAAGGCGATCGCCAGCACGATGCGATAAACTTGGTATTGGCTGTTGGTTGGGCAGGGTACCAAGAATAAAAGCACCACAATGCCCACCATGAGCGCGATCCCCGTGATGGCGGGAAACAGGAGATTGGGGGAGGCGGGTTGGGGAGATGGGTTGTCAGCACCTTCTTCTCCGCCTCCTTCCTCCTTGGAAGCAGGGGGCTTGGGAGGTTGTCCGCTGGCTGGCTGCTGAGAATAGGGCGTGTTGAAAACCGGAAGCTCTTCTTCTAGCAGCCTGTCGGACTGAACCTTGGGGATGCGGTGTTATGATTGCCTGATGATGTTTGGCTGGCGAGGTATCGTCCGATGTGTGATCTTACAGCGCTTATGAGAGCAGCCAAGAGGGAAAATATGGCCAAATTTTGAGGATTGGGGTGGTTTTGGGAGCCATTTTCGTCTTTT
>JBCCCJ010001260.1:0-2394 GCA_039033615.1 Bacteroidota bacterium | reverse complement strand
CCATGTCAGATGTGACAACCTTGGGCCATCCTACCGTCAATACCTCTATCGAACAATACCTGGAAGAAACTCAGGATGAGAAGATTTATTTTGATGCCAACGACAAAGATTCCTACGTCGAAGGCTATCACAAGCTATACGCCGACATCTCAAACTGATAAGATCTTGAACAAGAAATTTGCCACATGGCTGTCTGCGATTTTCGGGGCAGCCATGCTTTTTTTAACCGCCTGTCAGGAAGACTCTGGATTTTTCAATGATGACATCCTGCCAGCCGAAGACGTAGTCCGAACCGTTTACAACGATTCCCTTGTAGTTGAATTCAGCTCCATTTGGGTAGATAGCTCTGAAACCTATCGCTCCACCAGGCAGATGTTTGGCAACTACATTGATCCCCTCTTTGGGCGCATCACCACCGAAACGTACACGGAAGTACTCCCCCGTTCCAACCTGAACTTTGGGGACACAGAAGATTTGATCTTTGATTCCCTGGTACTCCGCCTAGACGTCGAAAGCTCCTATGGTAGGGTCAGTACGATTCAGAAGCTGTTGCTTTTTGAGTTGACGGAAGGATTCCCAGATGATGATGAAATCCGTTCGACTACCAGCATCAACTATGATGACAGTCAGAATCTGGCCCAAAGCACCGTATTGAACCTCGAAGTCAGCAAAGGGGCTGAAGAGTTACGGATTCGACTAAATGATGATTTGGGAAAACGAATCTTGTTCGCCGATCCCGATTCCCTGGAAGACAAGGACCTGTTTCAGGAGCTATTTCATGGATTTTTCATCGGTACGGAGCCTGTCACGTATCTATCACGAGAACCGGGAGCCATTTTCACCCTCAATAGCGCCAGCACTGCTACGCAGATGGAGCTATACTATAAGAAACGAGAAACGGGTACCCAGACCTTCGTTTCCCTCATTGAGCCCTTCCCGATCACCGGATCGACTCCTCGATTTACCCGAATTCAGCGGACGGAAGTCTCCGACAAACTCCTGAATGCAGAACTGCCTCAGCCAGATACTGCCCAGCAGCTAGAGTTCATTCAGGGGGGCGCACTGGTGAAGAATTTCGTTCGAATCCCGGACCTCAGTAGCTTAGGGCAGGTAGCCATCAATCAAGCCGAATTGGTGATCTTCGTGGATCAAAACACCTTGGGAAGCTCCAATCGCTACAATCCTCCTCCTCAATTGCTTCCGATTTTTGCGGATGAAGACGGGGTAGAAGTGGACATTGATGGCACTTTCGTGCTTGCATCCGCAGAAGCGGCCTATGATGCGACCACTGGCACCTATTCTATTTCCCTGACCAATTACGTTCAGCAATTGGTGAATGAGCAGCGGGAAAATTATGGCATCATTTTGCGCCCCAATGGATCGGACTTTCGAGTCAATCGGGCCGTATTTGGAGGAACGAATCATCCTACCTTACAGCCGGCTCTTCGAATTACCTACACGACCCTGCCAAAATAATTCCCTTCCCTTCTACAGAAAATAAACTGTAACTTGCCAAGGCAGAATCTTCCAATTCAATGGAAAGTTCTGCCTTCCTTGTCTCTTTTCATGGACTACGACTACCTTCCTTTTCACAAAGGAGGGTAATGTTTACTGCAATTGTTACTTGAAAACAGAAGAACAAGCTTACTACCTTCATCCCAATTACTTACAACATCTATTTCTATGTGTGGAATTGTCGGCTACATCGGCCATCAAGAAGCCTATCCCATTTTGCTCGAAGGCCTGAAAAGGCTAGAATATCGAGGATATGATTCAGCTGGCATTGCCTTGATGAATGGGGGGATTCACATTCACAAAAAACAAGGAAAGGTTGCCGTCCTAGAGGAGCATGTAGGTCCAGAATATGATCCCTGTACCATCGGTATGGGCCATACCCGTTGGGCAACTCACGGTGAACCGAATGACATCAACGCCCACCCTCACCTGTCTGAGAGCGGTCGCTTTGCCATCATTCACAATGGCATCATCGAGAACTATAGCACCCTGAAACACCGCTTGATTGAACTCGGATATTCCTTTCGCAGCGGGACCGATACGGAAGTGTTGGTTCAACTGATTGACATGTTCTATGAGCGGGGGAACCTCAGCGCCGAAGAAGCCGTCCGCATGCTGTATGTCTAAGCTTGTTGGGATCTGTTATTCTGAGTTTTCTGTTCAAACTGTCCATTTCAGTACTTCGAGAAACTGCAATTTCCCAATTGGATGGTGTCATATGATCCTGAGAATTCATTTCTTCAATATTCTTGCGAAGCCTTGATTCCAAAATCATTATATCTCTGTACCAATAAAATAAATCAGAATTGGTAAAAATTTGAACGCAATCCTCATATCCTAACCTATATCCAAACCACCTGCCCATCTGATATAATGAAT
>JBCCCJ010001259.1:0-2395 GCA_039033615.1 Bacteroidota bacterium | reverse complement strand
TTCCCGCAAGCAAATTTTGGAAACCTGAGTCAATTCTTCCTACCTTAAGGCTACTCTCCCCCACACTACGATTCCCTTTTCCTGTTTTGATCGGCTCGAACCCATTTCGTTTCGGTCGTTATCCTTTCATTCTTTTTCTTATGAAGTACCTCAACACTTTCCTGCTTAGGAAGCAATCTCTGATCCTGCTCTTTTGCCTGGGAAGCTTCTTCGCTTCCTGGCAAACTGCCCAGGCCTGTGTGGACCCTGACACCATCGCCACCGTCACCGTCAATTACGACTCGGCCATGCGGCAGGTTGAAATTCGGGTGAGTAATCTCCGGCTGATGACCGAAGCCCCCAACACCTTCTGCAGTTGTGCGGTCTCCTCCTATTCCGACGTATTCACCGATCTGCTCTACGTAGCATTTGTGGATTCAGGAACCAATCAGCCCTACCAAGGCTTTGCGCAGTGGGGCGACAATCTCGGCGCTTCTTCTTCCTGGGACGCCAGCACTTCGGGCTATCCCAGTTGGAATGGCTATGTGGCCGAAGTCGTCAACAGCGGTCTCAGTCCGGGCAATCCCGTGGATCTGTTGATTCGGGCCGAGTTGCCTCCAGGTTATACCGTCTCCTTTTTGGACAGTGCCATCAGTTCTACCTTCATTGGCACAGATGAATGGGATCCGGCTACCCAAAGCCTGACCAATTCGCACCAGGGGCTTCACAGCACGGGGCAACTTGGCTACACCCTGACCGAGCAGGATTCTACCTATTTCACCGCGGTGGATGATGCAATCGAAGCGTTTTACAGCTCCACCTCCATTGATCGCGAAGCCCTGTTGGAAGCGTATCAGATCGGCCCTAATCCGTTTCAGGATCGCCTGACCATCCGCTATGAAGCCGATCAACTCACTGCGGAAAGTCTCCACCTGCTCGATGCTCAGGGCAGAATGTTCCTCCCCGTCTTCCAGGAAGTTCAGGTTGGCAGTCAACGCCTCCTCCAGCTCGATTTCCAAGATCATCAATTGCCAAGTGGCGTGTATGTCTTACGCTTTGCCCACAAGGAGACTTGGCTCAGTGTCAAACTCCTGAAAGAATAATCCTAGAATTTTTTTCGCCCGGTGCCCTGCTTCTTTAGAGGCGGGGTATTTTTGTTTGGGCATACAGCAAAAAAGTCGTGCTGGTTCTGATCAGCTGGTATCGCCCCCACTTACTGCACCTGAAGGAGACGATTCGAGGGATCGAGGCATTGCAGGAGGAGAAGACTCATTCCTGCTCGTTTTCCCGAAAGGAGCTTGGGAAGAGAATGCTCTTTGGAATGATCCGCAGCAAGATCGGCAAGGTAAAAGAACCAAATGGCAACATGAAGATGGTAAAAGCCGGAATGGTCCGCAGGATGTCCAGCAACTGATCGCGGACCTTTTCTTTTTCTTCACTGGTCAACTCTGTCCGGGTGGATTTACGCAAAAGAAACACCAACTCCCGACTCTCCTGAATTTCCTCCGAAATCATCCGCTGGTTTTTTTTCACAATGGTCCGCATCCGCTGAATCATGCGCTCGCTGATGATGCGATAGTTTTGCTTGATCTGGAGGTAATGGACCTGATCCCAATACGCCAACACAAAGGTCTCGATCGCCTCCATACTGGCCTGAAGATCCAGGGCATTCAGGTCCAACTCGTGGGCCAGTTTCCGAAGAAACACCTTTTCTACTTCACTCACCTTCCGATTCGACCAAGTAGTGAGAATGGCCAATTCCAGGAAATACTTTTTGAGCACCCAGGATTGCAGATCTGCCAAGTCTAGTTCATTGAGCTGAACCCCATCCCGCATGAAGGTCGCGGCTTCTCTCCGGAGATTGCTGGGCAGTTGGGCGGAGGAGAGGAAATAATTGAACAATTCCCGCTCTTCTACTTGGACTTCCTCATCCGAATGTGCCGCAGCAGCAATCACCTTGAGGATGTTCATGCGAAGCTTTTGCCGACGTTCCTTCAAGGTGTGATGAGGCACTTCGATCGGATGTTCCATCCATTGAACAAACAAAATCAGGTCAAAAAACAGGAGGCTGTTATGGAAAAAACTGGTCCAGAAGTTCCGCCAATCGTAGCGAATGCTGATTCTCCGATCCAGGATATATTCGATCTGATCGAGGATATTCTTTTTTCGTCCGAATAGACTGCGGGAAGAATCTGAAAATAAGGGGTAATTCTGTTGGTAGAAGTTCCTGATGTCGTTGATGACCGCTTGCAGGGTTTCCGGCAGCTTTTTATCTGGATGATAATGAAAGTACAGGCCGCTCATCAGGTAGCCTTCCGCGAGGAGTACCTTGATTTTGTCTTTTTCGCCCGCGCAGGGTCACTGGATGTTCGAGTTCATCGTCGAGACATGGGGGGCCCGCGCTCCGCTCGACCTG
>JBCCCJ010001258.1:0-2404 GCA_039033615.1 Bacteroidota bacterium | reverse complement strand
TCTTGCCGTTGGCAATTCCGGTCCTCATTCGATATTCAGAGCACTTCGGTTTTCCTGTAGGCACCTCTGAATTCTGCCCATAGCATGGTCTGATGGGTGTAGGACACTTTTGCAGCAATGCTGAAGTGGAGAGGATTGACCAGATGGAAACCCGTAGCGGATAGGTGAATAGCGGATGAAAAAGATCGAAATGGCTCAAGAAAACATCCTTTCAGTCCTGCTGAGTGAAACGAAGTCCCGCTTCGGGATAAATCTTGTCTTTTTTGATCAGTTGACAATTGTGTCCGACACCCGGTCTGATCTCCACCAGCTTCCTATTCCTACAAATACACCATGGTCTGCAAGCGCATCAATTGATTGATGGGAATTGGTCCTTGTTCGGCTGCTTGCCAATTGCGTTGATATTCCAGGCTGATTTTGGCGTGGTGTCCGTCGAGGTACCAATTGAGGCCCAAGCCCAGACTATGGCTGAGGGGAGATTCGTAGGTTTCGTAGGCTTGTAAGTGACGCTGTGTCAGGTGGCTGTACACCTGCAGGCGTCCGCTTTCGGAGAAGGTAGGCAGGAGATACCCGACCTGCCCAAAGGCTATTTGACCTGTCCCAACGCCCCCTACCCCTCCGGTCCAATTGGGGCCCCAATCGTGGTGAGTCAAGGAACCATAGGCCGTCCAAGCAGCCCCATTTTCTCCCATCGGTGCGTCGTAAAAGACATCTACGGCCAGGGAAGTCGGGCTATGCAAATAGACATTGCCTGCTTCATCACAAGAACTGGCCCCTTCGACATGATGAAAAAAGCCAGCTCCGACATTGAACACCCGCTTGGTACCGAGGTAACTCCCCACAAAATAGGGTAGCAAATTCCCTTCCTGATCCAGGAATTGATAATTGAGATAGCCCTGAAATACTTTGCCGCCTCCTGGCCGATCAGGATTGTGATAAACGGCCCGATTGTGAATCAGCACCTCTTTGCCATTTTCGTCCATCTCCACGTGGGAGATCGGGCCACGAGTCGCCTGATCCAGGGCTTCGTTGACGGACAGGCGGTAGTCGAGTTTGCCAAGTTTGCCCTTGGCAAAAAACCCGAGGTGGCGCGCAAATTGATCGCTGGTGCCGATGGTCGCCCAATTGTGGAGCGGCGCATCCAGGGTGAGTAGGTTCAGCGTGCTTTGGTTGGTGAGTCGCGAGATGCCATTCCAGTAGTGCAGGCCCGTCCCAAGGTCCAATTTGCCTTTGACGACTGCATATTGGCCCCAGGCATCGTGCAGGAAGAATTGCCCATTGCCCCCGGGAGAAGCCGTAGGACTGGCGGTCCCCATATTGGCAGGGCCGAGGCTGTTGACTCCGAAGTGGGTATTGATCAAAAAGCGATCATTGATTTGGGCGTACATCAACATGCGGGAGCGCCGCAGCAGAAAATCAGTCTCCCATTTGCCCTCGGCATTGGGCTGGGCAGTCGCCCAGACCTGGTGCCAACTGAGTAGGCGGACATATTTGGAACCATCCGCGTTGAGTTTCATTTTCAAGCCCCCTTGATAGTCGGGAGAACCCTGCCCAACAAGCAGAGCCGGAAGCAGGAAACACCCCCAAAGAAGGGAACGAAAGCGATGAAACGAAGCAAGCATGGAATCAGCGATTAGATGAGCCGCAATCTAAGCTCCCTCTCCGTCATAGCGGAAGAGCCACTTCTCTGGAAAGGCTGATTTTTGTCATCTACTCTCCTGATTTGAATCCAAACCAGATCCACCAACGTACCCTGAACATGCGAAAATTTGCCATTTCTGATATCCACGGCTGTGCCCTGACTTTTCGGCAATGGTCGAACAAGAACTGAGACTTGATCGACGTGATGAATTGTACTTGCTAGGGGATTATGTGGACCGAGGCCCCAATAGCAAAGGAGTCTTTGATTACATTTTTCAATTGCAAGCGTCAGGCTATCAGGTGCATTGTCTCCGGGGAAATCACGAGGATCTCATGTTGGATGCAATTTCTGGCCCCGAAGAAATGGACCTCTGGCGCATCAATGGCGGAGACACCACCATGGCCAGCTTTGATGCTTGGTTCGACATTCAGGTGATTCCAGATCGCTACTGGACCTTCATGGAATCTCTGCCCTATTACCGGGAAATCGAAGGCTTCTTCCTGGTACACGCTGGCCTGAACTTCGAAGCGGATGACCCCCTGAAGGATGTACACAGCATGAGTTGGATTCGGAATTGGTACGAAGATCTGGACCGGGAATGGCTGGGGGATCGCATCTTGATTCATGGCCATACCCCACGCACTCGAAATCAAATCGTAGCCTGGAGTATGCATAAAGAGGAATTGCCCATCCTCAACATCGACGCCGGCTGCTTTTTTTATGGCGAGATGTGCGCCTATAATTTGACGGAGGATCGCCTGC
>JBCCCJ010001257.1:0-2409 GCA_039033615.1 Bacteroidota bacterium | reverse complement strand
GTGCCAGCTCCTACCCTCGCAAGCACTTCATTTTTGAAAGTGGAGCCACAACCTTGGTTGGCTTGGATGAACACATGCCCCTCAGGCACCTATTACAAGAAATTGGACTAAGCATTGATCCTGTTGAATTGAAGCCCCCCATGCGGGTCTATCTCAGCAATGGCGAAGTGCTCACCCGCTACCATGATTTGGATGCCTGGATAGCAGAAGCAGAACGGGTATTTGGCCCCAAAGGACAGCGTGCTTTTTGGAAAGAGTGTTATCGCATCAGCCAATTTGTGTGGGAAACTTCCCTCCAGCAGCGGGCCTTTCCTCCTTCTTCCCTGACGGATTTGTGGGAAGCGATCAAGCACTTTCGCCCCCGCCAATTGAGTTTTGCTACGCTTGCGTTCCGATCGATGGATCAGATGCTCCGCAAATATGGCTTGAGAGACAACGAGCAGTTTGTGGCTTTTATCAATGAACAGCTCATGATTACGGCGCAAAATACCCTGGAAGAAGTCAACCTGCTGTTTGGTTCAACGGCGCTTTGTTACACCAATTACACCAACTACTACATGCCCGGTGGCCTGATCAACCTGGTCAAACCCTTGGTGGCTTATATCGAAGAGCGGGGGGGAGAAGTCAAATTGCGAGAAGGGGTACAGACTGTCCAGCCCCAAGAAGGTGGCTATTTCATTCAAACCAAAAAAGGAGAATATCGGGCCAAAAAGCTGCTGAGTGCCATTCCGATCAACAATACCGTAGAGATATTCAAAGCCGAACAGGTGCAGAAGAAATACCGCAAGAAAATGATGCAGTCGGAAGAGTTAAACAGCGCCTTCTCTTTGGGCTTTGTGGCCGAAAAATTCACCGAATTTGACTGTTTGCATCATCAAATCCATCTTCAGGAACCACTGCCTTTCACAGGTTCTGAAAGTATTTTTCTGAGCTTGAGCCATCCTGAGGATACGGAGCGTTGTGGGCCAGATCAGTATGTAGGGTCGGTTTCTACCCATGTCCCTCATCCGGCAGCGACGATGGTAGAGAACAAATAAAAAGTGGAGGAAGCCATTTTTGAAGCCTTGGAGAAGGCAGGCTTACATAAGCGGGAAGGCTTGATTTTTCACCACAGCTCTACCCCCAAGGCCTGGAAAAAATGGACCGGGCGGGAATGGGGTTTTGTAGGGGGGTATCCGCAATACATGAACATCAAGCCTTGGCAAATGATTGATGCTCGTCTGGACCACAAAAATGCGTACATCTGCGGGGATAGCACCTATCCGGGCCAGGGAATTCCCGGCGCCTGCCTCAGTGGGATCATCGCTTATGAGAAGATGAAATTGGACGGGAATTGGTAGAATCCCTTCGCTTCCTGTATCTTTGAGCGTACGCTTTATCACATCCTCTTGATTCCCAACACTTCTGCAGCCTTGCGTATGGAACGATCAAAACGATTCTCTACCGCTGCCATCATTTTCCTTGCCGTCTTTCATGAAATCGGATTAGTAGGGCTCCACCTGGAAGCCACCAAATCTGTGTTTCAAATGTTGATCCCGCTGAACCTGCTCCTTTCTATTGGGGTGCTGGCCTTCTTTCATCGAGAATGGACCAGTAAGTTTGGCATCTTTGCCTTCGTCGTGTTTTGGGCGGGCTATCTGGTCGAATTGCTAGGGGTACAAACCGGGGTTATTTTTGGAGAATATGCCTACGGAAGCGCGCTAGGTATCAAAATTGCTGGCGTGCCGCCCATGATCGGGGTGAATTGGCTACTCCTGACCTACATCACCGCCATCACGGCTCAAAAACTGAGTTCCAACCTGTGGATGAGAGCTACCTTAGGAGCGGCCTTTATGGTCATCCTGGATTTTTTGATCGAACCCATGGCAATCCGATACGATATGTGGACTTGGGCAGGAGATAGTATTCCTGCCCAAAATTTCTTTGCCTGGTTCGTCATTGCCTGGGGAATGCAATACGGCTTCCACAATCTCCACCAGGAAAAATCCAATCCGGTCGCGACGCCCCTATATCTCATCCAACTGGTCTTTTTCCTCTCCTTTCTCATCATTGATGGGTAAAGAGGCGGGAAACGAGAGGTGAGAGGCGGGAGTTGCTTCTAGCAAGGAAGTAGCTTCGGATTCCGTCCGGAGAGGAATGACTCCTTGTCTACGACAAGAAACTCGGTAATGTCGAACCGATGAATGAAAAATGCTGATTGATGATCGGAGTTGCCAGCGGCAACAGGCAGAGAAATCTAAAACCGCAAACTTGTCCTGAGCCCCGTCGAAGGAACTTAATCTTAAATGTAAAAGGGAGGGCTCCTGCTCATAGCAAGGAGTTGGTTGTCGCAGACAAGGAGAGCGCGCGTCTCGGGTTGGAGGCAGAGGAAAGCGCAGCAGAGGGAGGAACACAGCTCTCCTGTCATCG
>JBCCCJ010001256.1:0-2411 GCA_039033615.1 Bacteroidota bacterium | reverse complement strand
GTCAATTGAAATATTTTGGCCTTCCCAATGAGAGCGGTAGGGCTCAATGATTTTTTCAAAAAATGGTTGGAGTTGTATGGTATCCCATTCCAATTCCTGCCTCCCCAAACGAGAATATTGGAGAATCGCTTTGATGTGTTTATTCAATTCCTTACACGCCTCACCAGCATGCATGAGAAATTCTTTGTCTCGCTTGTTGGTTTCGGACTCATTCTCCTCGATCGCCAAAGCAATATATTGATTGATGTGGCGGATCGGCGCATACAAATCATGGGAGACTGCGTAGGCAAGCAACTCCAATTCTTCCCGGAGTTTGAGGTTTTCGGTGATGAGCCCCTCTAGCCTCAACGGCTCTGTCTGCATGCCATGAGAGAGTTGTGCCCGGGCCAGACTAGAATTGGAAGACAAGGATTGGGAAGGCGAATTCATAGGGTATGATTCTGGGAAAGTGAACAGGTAATTGGCGGGCGGTTGAGCAAGATATCTGACATCATATTGCAATTTTTCGGTACCAAAACCCGCACCATTCCCTGACATTTCTTACGCCTCATTCGATATCAAAAGGAACGAACACAACTTGTACTCCCTGCTCCAATACTACCATGACGCAGGCTGTTGCCTTTGGATCTCCCAAAGCCTTTCGGAATTCATTCACCCGAGACTTGCTGACGATTTCTCGCTGTACCAGATCTTCTAGAATGGTAGCCTGGAAAAACCAGTTGAGTCCGGCAGTTTCTGGATCAAAGACAGGTTTTCCCAGGTTCAGCAATTGCTGAGAAGCGATGAAAACCGGATATTCAGAGATGCCCTCTTCAATTACTTGATGGGCGATGGTTTTGAGATCCTGCCCAACCATGGCCATATCATTTTGGATGGATTCGAGGATCAGTTTGGGATCAGTTTGAGACATATGTTACATTCAGTCGGCCCAAATATACGGAGGATTCTCGCGAGGGTTATCCGTCCTGCGACGACTACGCATCCAATAGGCCTTCATCAGCAAAAGAAAAATAGCCCCGAGAAGAGATGATGAGATGGTCCAGCAACGAAATCCCCAGCAATTTTCCGCCTGCATGGAGCTTACGGGTGATGTCGATATCCGCCTGGCTGGCCTTCAAATTCCCAGAGGGATGGTTGTGGGCCACGATGATGGCGGAAGCCAGTTCGTTCACCGCTTCTTTGAACACGATTTTCGGATCGACTACGGTAGCCGCCACTCCCCCCTGAAAGAGGATTTTTTCGCCTTTGATTTCATGGTTGCGATTGAGAAAAAGTACACAGAATATTTCCTGCGTTCTGTCTTCCAGTTTGCCACAAAAATAACGGGCGACTTCTGCAGAAGAACGAATCTTGGGGAAGGTATGTAGCTCTATGGACTTTCGCCGTCCCATTTCAAAGGCAGCAACCAGTCCGATTGCTTTGGCCGTACCGATTCCTTTGATGCGAGTGAGTTCCTTGACGTTGGCACGGGCAACTTCAGAGAGGCCGCCGAATTCCTTGAGCAAGGTTCTGCCCAAATCCAGCGCAGACAATTCTTTGGTGCCAGTGCCTAGCAAAATGGCGATCAGTTCTGCATTGGTCAGGGAATCTATCCCACGTTGGAGCAGCTTCTCTCTGGGGCGATCTTCTAGCGCCCATTGGGTAATGGGAAGGGGAGAATACATATTCAATATCTTTTTCCCAAGAAGTCCTTTTCTATCCGTTGGTAAGTGGAAACCTGACCTATCAGGTAACGGAAAAAGGTGCTCTGGAATCCAGAGCACCTTAGGTAAATATTTCACAAGCAGGCAATTACCTACTTTTTCAAGTCAATAGTTAGGAAGCGAGCTTGTTGACGTACTTGGTCAATTTGCTCTTCAGGTTGGCCGCGTTATTCTTGTGAATGATGTTACTCTTGGCAACCTTGTCAATCTGACTGATCACCTTGGGCAACATTGCCTCGGCCTCTCCTTTGTCTTCGGTCAAACGCAGACGCTTGATCATGGTACGCATGGTCGTCTTCTTATACCGGTTGCGGAGGCGACGCTTGGCGTTTTGGCGAATTCGCTTCTTAGCTGATTTATGTTGAGCCATTTGCTTTAGAACTACTGTTTTTGATTGGGATGCAAATATAAAAGAAAAAGCTACAGGTGCCAAACATCACTTGATGAATTTCTCCACGAAGTCCTTGAGGAACTTGGTGCGATCATCTTCAGATGCCAAATCAAACCGGAACCCGTCTTCACTTTTCCGCTTATCTACCACTGCCTGGAGCGGATAATTGTACTCATCATAGTAGGAAGAGATGGTATATACCACGTCATCTTCGAAGTGGAAGTACACGTAATTGAATTCATCTACTTCCAAATAGATGGTCAAATCATCTTTCTCCTTGCCGTCATAATCTACCCGACCAAACTGATAGACGATCT
>JBCCCJ010001255.1:0-2415 GCA_039033615.1 Bacteroidota bacterium | reverse complement strand
CTGCTAGCTGGAAATTGATCAAGTTCATCGCTACCCCTGATCCAGACCCTTTGCCGACTTTTTCTCCGCCTGAGATGGTGGAGATCCCTGCCGGAAGCTTCCTGATGGGAGATGATTGGGGCGAAGAGGACGAGCGCCCTCAACACGAGGTCCAATTGGATGCCTACGCCATCGCCAAGTATGAAACCACCAACGCAGCATATGCGGCCTTTCTGAATGCCATGGCCGAGGAGCAAGCCATCCCCAAGGGCTGGATCAAGCTCGAAGGAAGCTACAAAGGGGAATTTTGTCGCATCTTTCAGCAGGGAGATCGCTTTCAGGTAGAGGAAGGTTACGAACGCCATCCTGTGCTATATGTGAGTTGGTTTGGGGCGCTGGCCTATGCCGAGTGGGTTGCAAAGCAAATGGGGGAGCCATATCGACTGCCGACCGAGGCAGAATGGGAACGAGCCGCCGGAGGTGGCAAGCCCGATGTCAGCCAAACCTTTGCGGGAAGCTATCAAGCAGATGAAGTTGCCTGGCATCACCACAATTCTGAGGGGAAGGTGCATCGGGTAGGGCGCTTGGCAGCCAATGAACTTGGGCTGCATGATATGGCTGGCAATGTTTGGGAATGGTGCCTGGATCGCTATGACTCGACTGCTTATGCTGATTCTAGCCAGGTCAATCCCTTGAAGTGGACAGAAGGAGAAGCGGCCTATCTTGAAGCGGAGCGAGTATTCCGGGGTGGGGCTTGGTACTATCACAAAAGCATGGCCACCGTCGCCAATCGCAACCACAAGGCCCCCGACAATCGCAGCTATAGCATCGGCTTTCGCCTTGCGCGCGGAGCGGCCATCACTTTGGACGGAAGCAGTATGTAGGGACAGAGGTCAGGGAACAGGGATCCAGAGGTAGCACCGAATTGCATTCGGTTGATGATTCAGGATAAGGATCAAAATGTATAGGTAGCGCGAAATTGCATTTCGCAGGTTAAGGGTTGAGGATTTTTTTCGCAGATAGCCCCCTTAGAGCGCTGGGTAGTGAGTAGGAGAAGGGGGTTGGGGGATGAACAGGGTTCAAGGATCAATCCGTAGCACCGAATTGTATTCGGTTGATGATTCAGGATAAGGGTCAAAATGTATAGGTAGCGCGAAATTGCATTTCGCAGGTCAAGGTTTGCAAGGTTTGAGGATTTTTTTCGCAGATAGCCCCCTTGTGCGGCTGATTGCAGGGAAAGAGAAGGGGGTTGGGGGATGCACAGAGTACAAGGTTTCCCGATTCTCGGGAGTTCACTTCGCTCATCAGGGTTCATGGGTAGCGCGAAATTGTATTTCGCAAGGGGATAGGGCATGCCAGTTACAATAATCATCCTGTCCATCCTGTCTCCTCTTTCAGGTTTCAAAATGACCTAGCATTCCACCCCTATTAGTAGGGTAATCTGCTTCCTCCCTGTCAGATTCATTGCAGGGCAAATACTCGTGGGAGGAAAGTTTGCGCAACTCTCCCCCATTCTTGAGGTCTTTTATTAAACCGAACAACAACCCATGAACATGTTTTGGATGAAATGGCTGGGAATGCTCCTATGCCTCCTACCCTTGTCTGCTTCCGCCCAAGCCCTCCTCGAACTTCCTGCCCCTCGCTCCTCAGAAACCCAGGTTTTTTCCTATCCAAATGAACAAGGGTTGACCTTGCTGTTTTGGGAAGGGAACCGTGCAGAAGTCTTTGTGATCAACGCGCAATGGGAAGTGCAACGCCAACTATCTCTCAGCGATTTGCCGTCTCCGGCGAGCCATGATTTTCTGGGGGCTACCGATCAGGTAGATGCCCTGCATCTTTGTTACCAGGAGCAGACCACCGGACAGTATGAGGTGGTCTCAGTGGATAAAACCGAAGGGGAGACCAATTGGTATGCCATCGACATGGGCCGTCTGGCGCGTCGAAATGTATTTTGGGGAACCTTCACCTATGAGGGAGTATTGCACGTCTTGCGCATGCCCCGAGGAAGCACCAGCATTCGATTGTGTCGCTTTGAAGGAGGCAAACGGTTCGAGACCTTAGAGTTTGACATCGAAACATCCGGCTTTCTGGAGCGGGCGGATTATCAATTCCTGCCCATGCTGGCAGATACTTCCCAAAGCCTTGCCCAAAGTTGGCAACTCGCCAAATTGTATCAGGAAGGCACCCAGATGTACCTTAGTTTGGACATCAGCGGAGAGACTCAGGTGGTGGTCCTGGACCTAAACAAAGGCGAAAAGCGGGAATACCAATTCGCTACCCCTTTGTTTCCTGCCGATCGGGACGAAATATTCGCCCATAAGAGCAATTCCTACATTGCCGGGAACTATTTGTATCAACTGGCGGCTTATCAGGATTCTTTTGCCCTCCGGACCTATTCATTGCTGGATGGTCAACTGGTGGAAGAGGCAGTCCTTG
>JBCCCJ010001254.1:0-2418 GCA_039033615.1 Bacteroidota bacterium | reverse complement strand
CTTCGGGCGTACAAATCCCCCGCACATAAGGCCACAGGACATTGGTGAGGAGTAAACGACTGTCGTGCTGGGCGAATTCTTCCCGCTCAAACATGGAGCGTAGGAGCAAGGTCAAGGTTTCTGCACAAAGGGAAGCGTTCAAGCCCCTAACAAAGATGCCTTCCGCAACGCCTTGCTCTAGGAGAGCCTGCGTCCGATGGATGCCATAGGCTTCTGCATCATTCCAAATCTGGGGAAAATAATTGGCCAGATCCTGGTAGAAGTTCGGGTTTGTCCGGCCGAGATTCTGCACCAATTGCTGATAAAAATGGAGCATTGCACTGGCTACATTCTCAGCCTGAGCGTACAAAATCTCGTAATCCCGGTCAAAATTGGTGCGATATAGGCCATAAGCTGCTTCAACCAAAGCTGCTTTGTCAGAAAACAAGCCATACAGCGTCTTACTTGAGACGTTGAGGTGGCTCGTAATTTGGCCAATGGTCACCGCGCGGATGCCATATTTCAGGAATAGTTTCAGCGATTCCTTGACGTAATAGGTCTGTTTGTTCATAGGCTCATTTCTCCCAACTTTCAGGGTCTTCGAATTGACCCAATTGTCCCTTTTTTCGGTAGGCAGAGAACATACCGCGTCCTGTGGCCACCAGTTTTTTCTCATCTTTTTGCCAGGCTTTCATGTCCACGGCAATGATGCGGTTTCCACTACGGATCAACTCTCCTTCCACAATCAGATCTTCCGCTTCGGTGCCTCGGAGGTAGTCAATGCGCAGGTCGATGGTCGCCAATTTATCTTCGGGGGAAGACACCGTAGTCATGCCTACCGCTCCGCCTACCGAATCCAGAGCCGTGGCAATGATGCCTCCATGCCAGCGACGCGCCCGGAAATCTCCGATGATTTCTTCCCGAAAGGGAAAGCGCATTTTGCAATAGCCATCCCGGATTTCTAACAACTCCACTCCCAAAAAGCGGTGCAGTGGAATGACTTGTTCGACAAATTGTTTGGCAATTTCTGGTGTAACAATCATAGGATACAGGGTTCAAGGTGCAGAGATTCCCGATTCTCGGGATTTCACTTTGTTCAACAGGGATTGGGGTCATTCGTAGCGATAATGGGATTCATTTCTCCTCTCTCATCGCTAGCAATCCACTGGTACCTTCATTTACTACTCCCCAATCCACGAACATGTGTATATTTGGTAGCAGCATCCTTCACGTCCGAAAAATAGGAAAAGAAAATGATTTCCTCCTTTTCCTACTGTCACATTTTTCTCTGCTTTGGGGTCTTTCTTTCAAATTACCAACACATGAACCCTTCCCGTTTACAACCAGAAGAACTCCCATTGGTCAAGAAATACTTTGGGAAAGAGCTCAAAGAGCTTGATCAGGAGGGGTTTAAGGAAGTCTTACGGGCAGCCAAGAAGAAATACCATCCAGATAATTTTGCCAAGTTTGAGGATGATACAGTTCTGGAGATGGCAAAGGAGAGATTTCAGCAATTGCAGCAGTTGGGGGCCAAAATAGAGGAATATTTGTCCACGAAAGCCTTGGTTGGGGAAGAGCCAGAGTTGGAAGCAACGGAAGCGGAGCCAGGGGTGGTATATGTTTCGGAAGGAATCAAGGTCGACATCATGACACGGGACAAGACCCTCAAGTATCAACTCTTTGGGCGGCGGATCATCTACCGGGGAGACAGTACCAACATCCCCAACACCAAAGCCAAAATTGTTGCTTTGGAGGATTATTCCCCCCGTATTCAAACGGGATTTCGGGACAACGTCAAGATTTTGTTGGCATTCGGAGAATCGGAAGATGTCCGCGACATCGTTGGTTGGCTGTTTTCTCACATATCCGGCCGAACCAGTTCCTTCGTGATCGAAGGCAAAGTAGTCAAGGTAGATCCCTATGAAATCCTGAAGGCCATTCAGAAGGAGTCTCGATTGGAGTTGGGACCGGGGAGTTGACTGTTCTCTCAGCCACGAATGCACGAATTTGCCAATCAAAAATCCTTCATTCATGAACATTCGCCTCGAATTAGGGGGAAATTCTTCCGTAGCGCGTGGTTCGAATTGACGGCCACCCCTTTCGTGCTCATTCGCCAATTCATGGCTGTTCCATAACAGTTCTTCTTTTTCCAGCCACGAATGCACGAATTTGCCGCTCGCTTCCCGCTTCTCTATCAATCCACCCGCTCGACTTCTTCCAGGATATAATTTAACTCCAATTCCCGGTTGTTGAGGCGGAGGCGACCCCGCAGGGTAACGAACTCGTCTTGTTGAAAGCTTTGTTTGGCTTTTTTCAAGCGCAATTCCATCACCGACTCCTGCCCTGCCCCACCGCAGAAAAAGCAGCTACTGAAGGGATAGGCTGACAGATAATAGGCATTCCCTTCGAGGTCGATCGGCAGCATATAGCCCTTGATTT
>JBCCCJ010001253.1:0-2424 GCA_039033615.1 Bacteroidota bacterium | reverse complement strand
GGGTTGAGACCTTGTGAGACAGAGAATCCGTGGGACTATGGCTGCCATAGATCTGGGACGAGTAATCCGACTCCGAAGATCTTCTGCAGAAATGTGTTCCCGCTCGTTTTCTTCTTCGTTTGGCAGGGGATTATTGGTTCGCACCTCTTCCCGACGCTTCTCCACGATCTGATCCGCCCGTTCTTTTCTGATTTTGTCGGAAGCAAACTCCTTCAACAGGATGTCATACAGCTCTCCCGACAACTTGGTGTTGGGGGAGTGCTCTACCTCATGTCCTTTCTCGCGGAGGCTATCCACGAGATTGTCCGTGCTGACATTGAGTTCTTTGGCAACTTTGAATAATCTGTAAAATTTCTTTCCTGCCATGCGTTGTTTTGTATACTACCAGGGCTTCTTTGTCCTGGTTCAGCAATTATTTTGGCACTGTGAATATACGACTAATCCAGCAATTGTATGCATTCCGCGGAAATAATGCCCCTTGGATCGCAACTGACTTAATCGTCAAACTCTTCTTGTAGAACTTTCAGTACGTGGTCCACCATTTCTTCTTCCAAATCGGTCCGTCGTACCAGCTCTGTTACGGACAGATCCAGTACACTTCGGGCAGTATCACAGCCAATCCGCTTGAACTCGTTGATGATCCACTGTTCGATTTCATCGTTGAATTCATCCAGATCCACATCTTCCTCGTCGGGATCGAGCTCGCGAAATACATCTATCTGAAAACCAGTCAGCTTACTCGCCAACTTGATGTTCAATCCATTTTTGCCAATCGCCAAAGAGATTTGATCTGGTTTCAGGTACACCTGGGCAGCCTGGTCAATCTCATCTGCTTTGATGGAAGCAATCTTTGCCGGACTGAGCGCCCGTTGGATGTACAGGACTTCGTTGGTGGTGTAACTGATGACGTCGATGTTCTCGTTTCTCAGTTCCCGAACGATGCCATGAATTCGACTTCCCTTCATCCCTACGCAGGCACCTACCGGGTCAATCCGATCATCGTAGCTCTCTACCGCTACCTTCGCTCTTTCTCCCGGCTCTCTTACGATTCCCCGAATGTTGATGAGACCATCAAAAATTTCCGGTACTTCCTGCTCGAACAATTTTTCCAGGAACAAAGGAGAAGCCCGGGAAATGATGATTCGAGGGTTGTTGTTCTTCATCGCCACCTCCAACACTACGGCCCGTAAGGTATCCCCTTTGCGGAACCGATCTTTGGGAATTTGCTCTTGACGAGGCAGGGTCAATTCTGCTCCTTCATGCAGGACCAAAATTTCATTCCGCCAGACTTGATAGACTTCACCAACGATGACGGTGCCTACCATGTCCTCATATTGCTCTATGATGGCTGCTTTTTCCAAATCCCTGATCTTTTGGGTCAGGGTTTGCTTAGCGGTTTGAACGATTTTACGGCCAAAGGAGAAGAAATTGATTTCTTCTGCCAATTCATCACCGACCTCGTAGTCGGAGTCGATATTCAGGGCCTCACTCAGAGGAATTTGTTGCCCTTCGTCTTCTAATTCGAAGTCTTCTACTACTTCTCGTTCCCGGAAACCTTGGATGTCTCCTTTATCGACATTCACAATGATCTCAAAGTTTTCGTCTGATCCGTATTCTTTCCGAATCATGGTACGAAACACTTCTTCCAATACCCCCATGAGGGTAGCCCGATCAATATTCTTGAATCGGCTGAACTCGGTGAACGCCTCTACGAGGTTGATTTGAGGCTCTACAGTTTTTTTACGTGCCATAACTATATGAACACTTTAGCTTCTTTGATATGTTCAAATGGTACAATTGTATCTTCTGCAATCGAAGGCTTGGGCTTTTTCTTGCCCTTCTTTTTGCCTTTCATGGACAATGGACCCAGGGTCAGATGTGCCGCTTCTACTTCTTTGAGAATGCCCTTCCAAATCGAGCCATCTGTTGTAAGAACTTCCAGGTTACGCCCAATGTTCCGTACATATTGGCGATGCAGTTTCAATGGATGCCCTACGCCAGGAGAAGATACTTCCAAATGGTAAGGTTCTGGCAACAGGGCTTCGTCTTCAAGGAAATGGCCGATTTCACGACCAATCTTATGACACTCTGCCAAACTGATGCCACGATCAGTGTCTATCTTCAGGGAAAGAAGGGTTCTTTTCCCATCTTCCAGTTTCACTTCCACGATAAACACATCTGGGAACTCAGTGGTAACAAACTCCTCGATGCGTTGTTCGATGGTGTCTTTCAGCATATATAGCAAAAAAATGAGGGAGCTAAACTCCCTCATGGTAATCAGCAATTATGTTGCACAAAAGTAAGGGATTATTTGCGAAATGGCAAACCCCTCATTTGCAAAACTTTTTAAGGATGGGAGAGAACCTATCAACAGTTGAGCCGTTGAACAAAACTCTTTTCCTGCTCTTTCTCAAAACGTAAGTT
>JBCCCJ010001252.1:0-2427 GCA_039033615.1 Bacteroidota bacterium | reverse complement strand
TTTCGGCATACAGGATGAACAGGATGGAGCTTGCGGGAGAGCTGCGAAATAGGGGATGGAAGATGGGCAAGAGGCGATCTCCATTTACCAGTCAACCAATTCCCCAGTTCCCTAATTCCCCAAATCAACTAATTCACTAACTTCCCCTCTCAATTCTCTTTGGCATGCTCTCTTTTGGCGTCAGTACTTGGCTTTGGACTTCTCCTTTTCGGACGGAAACGGTTACCATGCTCCCTAAGATCAAGGAGATGGGCTTTGATGCGGTCGAAATTCCGGTGGAGTATCCCGAGCTGATTGATGGCAAAGAAGTGAAGAAGGCGCTGGAGGACCTGGAATTGCATCCGGTGGTTTGTGCGGCTTTTGGGCCGGAACGCGATCTCACCCATTCTGATCCACAGGTTCATGAATACTGCCTCAAATACATCGCAGCCTGCCTGGAGATCAGCAATGAATTGGGTTCTTCTATGGTCGCAGGCCCCATGTATGCGGCCACGGGCAAAGCCCGGATGTTGTCCCCCGAAGCGCGGGCTGAAGAATGGAAATTGGCGGTAGCAAATCTCCATCGAGCGGCCTTGCTAGCGGAAAAAGCCGGGCAACAATTGGCCCTGGAACCGCTCAATCGCTTTGAAACAGACCTTGTCAATTCTACTGTCGACATGGCTCGCCTGATTCAGGACATCGACCATCCCGCTGCGAAGGTCATGTTGGATAGCTATCATCTTTGCCTGGAAGAGCGAAACCTAACGGAGGCAATTCAGCAAGTGGGAAAGCATGTCATCCATATCCAGGTTTCGGAAAACTATCGCGGTACGCCAGGCACTGGCCTCACTCCCTGGGAAGATTTCCGAGCAGGCCTCAGGGCCATAGATTACGACGGGGTCATCAGCATCGAAAGTTTCACTCCTGAAATCAAAGAATTGGCTGGAGCGGTCTGCTTCTGGAAGCCGATGGCCGAAAGTCAAGACGCCTTTGCCACCGAAGGCCTCGCCTTTTTGCAGCAACTCTTTTCTTCTTATCCCTAATCAATCTACCACCCGCATGAACTCACCCATCAATGTCGCCATCGTCGGACTGGGATTCGGAGCCGAATTCATCCCCATTTACCAGCAACATCCCCTGGCGAATATGTACGCCATTTGCCAGCGAACCGAGAGCAAACTGAATGAAATCGGCGATGCCTTCGGAATAGAAACGCGCTACCCCTCTTATGAGGAACTGTTGCAAGACCCCAAGGTCGATGCCGTCCATATCAACACCCCCATCCCCAACCACGCGGAGCAATCCATCGCGGCATTGAAGGCCGGAAAACACGTGGCCTGCACCGTCCCCATGGCGACCAGCGTCGAGGATTGCCGCACCATTGTGGAATTGACCCAAAAAACGGGGCTGACCTATATGATGATGGAAACGGTGATTTACAGTCGGGAATTCCTCTTTGCGAAGGAAATGTACGAAAAGGGAGAGCTG
The DNA here is from genome assembly GCA_039033615.1 of Bacteroidota bacterium. Classification (GTDB taxonomy): domain Bacteria; phylum Bacteroidota; class Bacteroidia; order J057; family J057; genus JBCCCJ01. The sequence continues at coordinate 960 of JBCCCJ010001252.1, read as the reverse complement.
GGCAAGATTCAGTTTTTGCGGGCCTCTCACCAGCAAGAAATGGCTGGCTGGCCCGGCTATTGGGAAGGCTTGCCTCCGATGCATTATGCGACACATTGCGTAGGTCCGGTATTGGCCCTCCCCAAAGCTCAGGCAGACAAGGTATCCTGTGTAGGCTCGGGCCGAATCGAGGAATCTTTGATAGAGAAATATGGCTCTCCTTTCGCCATCGAATCCTGCCACATCCAGATGAAGGATTCGGATCTCTCAGCGGAAATCACTCGCTCCCTGTTCAACACGGCGCGGCAGTATCGGGAGAGCTTCGATGTGTACGGTTCCAAAAAGAGCATCGAATGGCCCCTGATTGAGCACGAGCCCTGCGTGGTACATACCGGCGAGCAACCGGAACTGGTCAAGGTGCCAGATTACGCCCATCTTTTACCCAAAGAAATCCAGCATTTCACCCAGGGAGGGGTCTATGACGAAGACGAAAACCAACACCTTTCCTTCATCCAAGGGGCGGGCCATGGCGGTTCTCATCCGCATTTGGTACATGAATTTCTGGCGGCCTTGACGGAAAGGAGAGCCCCCTACCCCAATGCGGTGGAGTCTGCCAACATCACTTGTGTCGGAATTTTGGCGCACGAGTCAGCGATGCAGGGAGGGATTCTCATCGACATGCCGGACTTCACCATACAGTAACGTGGGTGGGTGTAGGACAAACGTGCCATCTGCTCGAAAGAACCTGGCTAGACAAACGATGTTCTTTTGTTCTCCGCTTGGCGGGAGCATCGGGAGTTCGGAGGGGTAAGTGGCAGTCGCTCCGCGCCTGCAGGGGTTCTCATCATCATTTGATTCTACCGAGCTGCGAATCGCTCTGCGCTTCGGTTTGTTGAAGCAGGTGGTGTTTGGAAACCCGCAGCCCGATAGGGATGCGCATTTCGGTAGCATGGCCTAGCCCAAATGGTTTTCGCAGGCGCG
>JBCCCJ010001251.1:0-2427 GCA_039033615.1 Bacteroidota bacterium | reverse complement strand
TCGTCTGACAAGCAGTTTTGACGAAGAATAAGCGAGTGTAACATCCCGACTATCGGGGCTATTTTGAGGAGAAAGTGAGTCGACCAGGTTCTCGAAGCCGGAGATTTCCGAGAAAATTAGCGCCCCAAACCTGGTCTTACGTTTCAAAGTAAGGAGTCCCCTCATTCTTCCCTGGCTCGGGTAGAAACCACATAAGGGACCGAAATATTCTCAAAAGTTCCATTCTCTTCAATTCGGAAGACAAAGCTGGCGGTGCCATCCGCCAAATCATCGCTGGAACCGATCCCTACCCGTACTTCGCGTTTTTCGCCAGGGGGGATCTCCCCAATTTCTACCGGATCAGCCAAATCCAGGCCAGGGATATTGTTCAACTCTTGAGGAATGACTTTCACGTTGACGGCTGGATACTTCCCTTTGTTTTCAATGGTAAATCCAATGAGCATGGCCTCTCCGGCACTGAGTAGATCGTCGTCATTTTCATCCGTGAAGGTAACGTCATCCAACACCTGAAGCTTCGGATATCCAAAATCCATGGTCACTCCTTTAGAGGTGGCCGAGACTGTTTGAGCCAAAAGAGAAGAGGAATAGGCCAACATCAGGCTGAAACTGAGGAGACTTATTTTTAACAGCGCGTTCATATCGGAAATCACTTAACGAGAAAGTCTTAGTACACTTTTTCAATTCTTACGGTAGCAATCAGGCGTTTGCTTTCATCCAACAAGCCGATCAGATAAAACCCATCGGCAAGTGCGCTCAGGTCTAGCTGGGTGGTAAAGTCGCGAGAAAAACGCATTTGTTGGGTTGGCAACCCCACTTCCTGCCCCAGGATATCCATCACCCGAAGGTACATGATCGCTGGTCGGTCGGATTTCAAGGCTATGTTCACCAATCCAGCAGTTGGATTGGGGTACACTTCATAAGACACCAAAAACTGAACGGGGTCATCTATACCCACAGTGAAACCTTCGGCCTGTTGAAATCCCTGGGTCAGGACCAGGCTTCCGAATAGCGACTGACCCGTTTTGATCACCGTTTCTCCAGCGGTATAAGAAAGGCTGAGCCCTGTAGCTGGGTCCACTGCATAGTTCCCGAAGGTGCAGAATACGTCCCGTTCGATGGTGTATTGGGCATTCCCCTTCGCAAAGAAGAGGAATGCACTGAGAAATATGAAGAAGATTCGCATCATTTGTTTTCCAATTGCTGGAGGCGAGCCTCCAAGGCTTGAATCAATTGCTGCTGCTTTTGGATCACTTCTTCTTGTTGGTCCATTTGCTGTTGCTGCTCCTGCATTCCTTTGATGATGACTGGAATCAGTTCAGCATATTCAACTCCCAGACGATCTAGTTCCTGGTAGATGACCTCTCCAGTTGCCTGATCAATGGAAGCCGCTTTTGAGCGAACGACTTCATCAATGACGGGCTTAACTTCCTGGGCAATTAAGCCCAATTGACGACCCGCAATGGGACGCTCTTTCCAGGTATAAGAAACAGGTTGGAGCTTCAGGATCTCTTGCATCCCGTAAGGAATGGGCTCGATGTTGTCCTTCATCCGGCGGTCAGACGTAACCGTCACATAGTTGTAGGAGTAGATGTTCGCCCAGGCATTGCTGTTAGATCCCAGCTCGATGGTGTTGTCATTGACTGGAATCACACTGGCATCTGTGATCAACTCACTGGTGCGGAGGCTATCCGGCAGCCAATTGGTGCCGTCATACTTCATGAACTCAGAAGTGATCGGCGCGGTAGCCGAGACAGCAACCCCTTGAATCCCATCTACCGTGGGCGCAGGATAGGTACCATCCAAATCGCCCGCAGCAGCCGTAGCTGTAGTGATGTCATCACTGGCATCGGTATCTCCCGTATTGGTAACCACCAAGCCCGTAACGTCAATGCCCGTTCCAGCCGAGTACACATTCACCGAGTCTCCGTCTGGCATCCACTCGTTGGCAGTAGCATCCCACTTGAGCACTTCTTCGTTGGAAGGCGCGTTGGCAGAAATCGCACGGCCACGGATCCCATCGACGGTCGGCGCAGGATAGGTGCCATCCAAATCGCCAGCCGCGGATGTAGTATTTGTGATATCATCGCTACCGTCCGGATCACCAGTATTCGTGATCACCAGACCAGTAACATCAATGCCACTACCGGCAATGTAGGTATTCACCGAATCTTCGGTAGGTACCCACTCATTGGCAGTAGCGTCCCACTTGAGCACTTCTTCGTTGGAAGGCGCGTTGGCAGAAATCGCACGACCTCTCAGCCCATCTACCGTAGGTGCGGGATAGGTGCCATCCAAATCTCCCGCCGCGGATGTAGTATTTGTGATATCATCGCTACCGTCCGGATCACCAGTATTCGTGATCACCAGACCAGTAACATCAATGCCACTACCGGCAATGTAGGTATTCACCGAATCTTCGGTAGGTAC
>JBCCCJ010001250.1:0-2431 GCA_039033615.1 Bacteroidota bacterium | reverse complement strand
TTGGCTGCCCCCTCTTAGTTTACTGATTGACAATGAAATACCTGCAATCAATTGCCCTGGCACTCGGGCTACTCCTGTTAACTAGCCACTCTGTCTTTTCTCACACTGGTACCATCAGAGGGAAAGTTTCCAATGGTTCCACAGGGGAGGTTCTCCAAGGGGCAACCATTCGTTTGCTGGATGGCGCCACCGTCAAAGGCGGTGCTTACTCTGATCTAGAAGGTGCCTTCACCATCAAGGCTCCGGTCGGTACTTACTCCTTGATCATCTCCTACATTTCTTTCCTTTCGGATACCATTGAGAGTGTCTCCATCGCTGCCAATGAAGTGGGGATATATGAGTCCTTGTTGATGGAGGAGTCTTCTGTTCGGGAGGATTTGGCAGTTGAGATCATTGGCAAAAGAAGCGAAGCCAGTGAGGTTGCCTTTCTGGTGAAAAAGCAAAAATCCATCAACGCCATTGACGGAGTTACGTTTGATTTGGTCCAGCGGACGGGAGATGCCAATGCAGCCGCTGCCGTACAGCGAGTAGTCGGGGTATCCATAGAAGGTGGAAAGTACGTGTATGTACGAGGCTTGGGAGATCGCTACTCCAAAACCATGCTCAACGGGGCAGAGCTTCCTGGTTTGGACCCCAACCGGAACACGGTCCAGATGGATATCTTCCCTTCTAATCTGATCGACAACATCGTTGTTTATAAAAACTTCACCCCTAATCTCCCCGGTTCTTTTACTGGAGGATTGGTAGATGTACGAACCAAGGACTTTCCTGCCCGCTTTACCATGCGGCTTTCGGCCTCTACCTCTTTCAATACTCAAGCGTCTTTGAATGATGATTTCCTGACCGATGAGAAATACAGCGGGGAGGCATTTGGATTTGCGAACAGTACGAGAGCCCTGCCTGCGTACATTCAAGATGAGCTAGGCGGACGTCTCCCTCAGCGGCTCCCAGCTACCCGGGACGAGTTGGAGACCATCGGGATTCCCATGGCGGAAGCAACCCGGAGCTTTGAAACTGGTTTGCAGCCGATTCGTGAGACTTCCGGCCTGAATCAGCGCTACGAGCTTTCCTTCGGTAACCAGCATCAATTGGGCAATCGCCCCATAGGATACATTGCGAGTATCTCCTACCGTCGGAATTTCAACTACTTCTCTGGTGGAAATAGAAACCAGTACGGCCTTCCTTCGGTCAATTCAGAATTGTTGGATCCTCAAGCGATCCTCACGGGAGAACGAGGGGAAGATGAGACCCTGATGGGAGGTCTGATCAAGGTTTCTTACAAACCCTTTGATAAGCACAAATTCTCAGTGAACGTGATGCGGAACCAAAGTGGCACCACCACTGCCGAACTGTTCCGAGGACCTTTCTTTTCTTCTGGAGGAGACATTTTCCTAGAGACGCGGATGACCTCCTTTACAGAGCGATTCATCAACGTATTTCAGGCACAGGGCGATCACGTATTTGGCAAGCTCAAGGCCGATTGGATTGTGTCTCGCTCCGATGTAAGTCAGGACGAACCAGACCTTCGCTTCTTTGCAAATGAGATCGAGAATGTAGGATCGCCAGATTCTTCCTTCAACATCAACAATGGTAACGGCTACAGTAACCCCTTGCGCTTCTTCCGCAACCTACAAGAAAACAACTTGGATGCCCGGCTGAACTTCAGCCTGGAAATGCCAGGGATCAATACCACCAACAAAGGCGCCATCCGATTTGGAGGAGCTTACACGCAGAAAGATCGTGAATTCACCGAACGTCGCTATGAGGTCGTGAAAGGCAAAGATGCCACCGCTTTCAATGGCGATGTTGATGCCTATCTTTCTGAAGAGAACTTGATTCAAGTTCCGTTGGATGAGCAGGGAGATCCCATCGTCCGGGAGTTCTTCGAAGGGATGCACTACATCGACGCCACCCGAGTTACCAACCTCTTTGAGGCGACCCAAACAATTGTGGCCGGCTATGCCATGGCGGAACTTCCCATTGGGAATCGCCTCAAAACCATCATCGGTGCGCGCTACGAAGGAACCGATGCAGAAATTTTTCCGCGAGACACTTCTCTCCTATCAGATCTCCGGGACACCATTCCTACTGCAGGAACCTTGGTGTTGGATGATATTTTGCCTTCTGCCAGCTTGATCTACAGCCTGACAGATCAAATGAACCTGCGGGCAGGCTACTCCAGAACCCTCGCTCGCCCGAGTGTAGTAGAATTGTCTCCTTTCCAGCGCTTGCCCTACATCGGCGGTCCAGATTACATTGGTAATCCTACGTTGGAGCGAACCTTGATTGACAACGTCGACTTGCGTTGGGAATGGTTCTTTGACATCACTGATCTAGTTTCGGTGAGTGCGTTTTATAAAAACTTCCAAAATCCGATCGGTCTAGGACAGGATTTTTCTACCCAGAACCTACGCTTCCAATATGTCAACCG
>JBCCCJ010001249.1:0-2443 GCA_039033615.1 Bacteroidota bacterium | reverse complement strand
GAAATGTATACAGACAAAGCAGGGCTTTGCAAGTAGGATTCACTTAAGAACATCCACTCGTTTGCCTCATTCATTGTGACGTACATCTTACTTGGTCCCTCAATGTAAAAAGTACTGTCTTCCAACATGTAATAAACGTTTTCTTCTCCGTATCTACCTTTAATCATTTGCCCAAAAGCGGCGCTTATGCTGGATATGCGCCTCAACAGTTGGACAATATCGTGGTCACGTCTGCAAAAGAAGTGATCCTGAATGTGGCCATGGAACAGGAAATCGCGGAAGTGGAGATGGAAGGGGTGGACTTGGTGGCCCAACGAGGTGGCGAGGTGCGGAACGAGATGGCCAAGGTGAGTGCCCGCCAATTTTCGGTGGAGGAAACCAACCTCTACGCGGGCAGTCGGGGAGAACCCGCCCGGATGGCCTCCAATTACGCCGGGGTGCAAGGCGGCGACGACAGCCGAAATGACATCGTGGTGCGGGGCAATTCGCCGTCGGGCGTACTCTGGCGGTTGGAAGGCATCAACATTCCCAACCCCAACCACTTCGCCATTCCGGGAACAGGCGGTGGCCCGGTGACCATCCTCAACAATAAATTCCTCGCCAATTCGGACTTCTACACGGGAGCCTTTCCCGCGGAGTTTGGCAATGGCATCGCGGGGGTATTCGACTTGCGCATGCGCAACGGCAATAACGAAAAGCATGAATTCAGTGGGCAACTCGGCTTCCTCGGCACCGAACTGACTGCCGAAGGACCGCTCTCTAAAAAAAGCGGAGCTAGCTATTTGGTGATGTACCGCTATTCGACCCTGGCTTTATTCAGCGGCCTGAACATCAACGTCGGCACAGACGCCATTCCTCGGTATCAGGATGGGGCTTTCCGTCTGAATTTTCCCCTGAAGAATGGAGCGTCTTTGGCCTTTTGGGGCATGGGGGGACTCAGTGATGTGGACATCGTGTTGAGTGAGCAGGAGGGGCCTTCCACCGACGGAGACTTATTCGCCTCCAATCAGGACCGAGACCAGTATTTTGGGACCAATACGGGCATCGCCGCTTTGACCTACACCCATCCAGTGAACGTCAATACCTATTTCAAGGCCAGTGTGGCGGTTTCCCGCCAAACGGCAGACACCTATCACGAGCAAATCTATCGTCGGACCGTCCTCGATCCGACGACCAATAAACCCAAGTTTGTGGTGGATTCCCTGCCTCCCATTTTGGATTATCGATATACCGAAACCAAGTATTCCGCCTATTTCAAATTCAACCGAAAACTCGGGCGCAAAGCCAGCCTGAATGCGGGGATCAACCTGGATTACCTCCAGATGGACTACCTCGACTCGGTACGAATCGTGGTGCCCCAGGACAATGAGCCGGCTCGCCTGGAAGATTGGCGTGTGCGCTGGAATGCCGATCAGGGAGCTGCTTTGGTGCAGCCCTATGTGCAATTCAAGTATCGGGCCAGTGATCGTCTCGAAATGGTGGCAGGTCTGAGCAGCCTGTATTGGGGTCTGAATAACAACAGCTTCTCGCCGATCGAACCCCGATTGGGCATTTCTTATGATCTGGGAGATGGCCAAAAACTGAGCTATGGCGCTGGCTTGCATTCTCAGATTCAGTCGCCTTATCTCTACTTCTTCAGCGATTCGGTGATCGGGTCGGATGTGCAGGAATACAATTTGGATTTGGGCCTGACCAAGAGCATTCACAATGTGCTTTCCTACGATCTGTATCCGGGCAAATTCCTGCATTTCAAAGCCGAGGTGTATTTCCAGTATCTATATGGAGCCCCGGTGGAGGAAGTCCCCAGCAGCTTTTCTCTGTTGAATGCAGGCTCTGGTTTCAGTCGTTTTTTTCCTCCTCCTTTGGTGAATACTGGTCGGGCCCGAAATTATGGGTTGGAGCTGACCATGGAGCGCTTTTTCTCGGGCGGCTACTATTTTCTGGCTACGGGCTCCTTGTTTGATGCCAAATATTGGGGGAGTGATGGGGTGCTGCGCAATGCGACCTTCAACGGACGCTACGCGGTCAATGGCCTATTTGCCAAAGAATGGACCCTGAAAAAAGGCTCGGCTTTCAACCTTGGGGTGAAGGCGACCAGCTTGGGAGGGCGCTGGGCGGGAGAAGTGGACGAAGAAGCCTCGGATCGCGAACTAGAGGTGATTTTTAAGGATAAAACCTTCAACACCATTCAGTTTCGACCCTACTTTCGCCTAGACCTAAAAGCCGCCTTTCGGCTCAATACCGCGAAGTTTACGCACGAATTGGCCATTGATTTTGTCAATGTCACCAACCAGCAAAACATCCTGACGCTGACCTATGTGCCGGATCACCCGAGTGGCAACCCGGTGCAGGAGGAATACCAGTTGGGGTTCCTGCCTTTGTTTTACTACAAAATTGATTTCTGATTGAGTAGCCTGCAGCTACTCGTCGTCTTCCTCCTCTT
>JBCCCJ010001248.1:0-2446 GCA_039033615.1 Bacteroidota bacterium | reverse complement strand
GTTTTGTGCTGCTGATGTATTTCATTCTCGGACCATGGTTATATCGGGCATTTCGCAAAGAAAACGCGACTACTTAATCCGATCCCCTTCCTTCATCGACCGGATAGGGCCAGTTCCCATGGGATCTGCTGCCAGGGGCTTTTTTCATCGTCCAGCAATTGAGCCAGGGCGCGACGATACACATTGCCATCACGATCCATCTCGGTCTTGGACCAAAACTCTCTCGCCATAAGGAAACTGCGGCTCATTTCTTCCCAGCTATCATAGCGACTTTGGAGGACCTGAGCAGCCGAAAAAATGCGGTTCCAGGCTTCTTCTTCCTCTATGTAGCCTGCCAGAAAACCCTCGCGAATGAGTTGAATGCACCGGAGATAATCCCAAGCCATAAAGCTGACATATCTGATCCCGTTTTGATTCTGGCGGGCCATTTCTACCCGATGCCGCTCGTCTGTTTTGGCGGATTCGGTGTTGAGGCCATATTTTCCTGCCTCGATTTCACTCAGGTATTGGGTCAATTCCGCTTCTTGAAACTGCCCGACCCGGCGGATCATCTCTTGAAATTCTTGCCGATGGCCCTCTTCAAACAGCCATTCGACTTCTTCCCCAAATTGAGATTCCTCCCGGATGTCCCACTTGCGATTGAGTCGCTTGCGAGCGGATTTGCCAGCTCGATCGCCAGGGCTTTCTCCGCCTAACAGAAAATAAGCCCTGCCATCCACTTTGGAAAGCATCGCTACTGTGGCCAACGCCCATTCTTGAGGAGTGGGTTGGTCCGGTACATGGGTAGCTTTTCGTCTTTCTTTCCGACTCCGACGTGGCTTGCTCAACCAGCGAAACAATCGCTTCATCGCCGCCCGAAATCCCAATGGCAACCAAATTGCCAATCCCAAGCTCAGCACGTACAACAGAACGGCCTGCCATTTCCCAGCCCGGTGAAATTCGGTACCCGCAAACACCAACAAGAGCGCTGCCCCCAGCAAATAGCCGCCTAAGCGGAGGTAATATTGCAATTGAGAAGCTTCGATTTCCCCAGCCTCGCCTTGAATCTTTCTCCGACGAATGGCCACGTAACTCAAGACCAGCAAGAGGTAGCCAATGATTGCCAGCGTAAGTGGGAGGGTGTAGAGGGGGTTCACAGCGATTGGTTCAGATAAGAAAGAAGGTACACATTTCTCGTCATAGGCCTACGGAAGCAACAAAGAACTATCGCCATAACTCAGGAAACGGTAGTTGTTCTCCAATGCTGCCTCATACATCTGACGCCAATCTTCTCCTACCAAGGCCGCAATCAGCAACATGAGGGTCGTTTCGGGCATGTGAAAATTCGTGATCAAGCCCCGGCAAATATGGAATTGATATCCCGGCAGAATGAAGATTTCCGTTTCAGCCAAAAATTCGGTCAATTGATGCTGATCCAAATGGGTTAGGACCTGATCCAACGCCTGAGTAGGGGAAGGGAGGGTCGAGGCTTCGTGCTGGTAGGGGTAATACTGAGGTAAAGTCAATCCCTTGCCTGATTCTACGCCTTCTTTTTCTAAAAATACGCCCAACCAGTACAGGCTCTCTAACAAACGCATAGAGGTAGTTCCTACTGGAATGATTCGGCCCAGATTGGCTTGGATGGTTTGGATCTGCTGAGCGCGAATGACCATTTGTTCGTTGTGCATGTCATGCTCCACCACCTTTTCTTGCTTCACGGGCAGAAAGGTACCCGCGCTCACGTGTAAAGTGACATAGGTTTGCTGAATGCCCTGCGTTTCTAGGCGCTTCAATAAGTCGTTCGTGAAATGCAAACCAGCAGTCGGAGCAGCTACTGCACCAGTGTTAGCGGCATATACTGTCTGGTATTGATGCTCGTCGGCCTCGGTAGCTTCTCGCTGCAAATAGGGCGGTAGCGGCAAAGTACCTATGCGATGTACCACCTCGCTCCAACTGACCGCTTGATTCCACCTAAACCGGACATAGTTTTTTTGCCGATCTATCAATTCTGCTTCCAAGGTCCAATTCTCCCCTAAAGAAAGTCGCAGCACCTCTCCGGGCTTCCAGCGTTTTTTCCGACCAACCACACAAGACCACACACAGGTCTCCTGGACCATCATGGCCTGCGCCACCTCTCTCGGGGACTCAGGGTGTAGCAGCAAAACTTCAATTAAGGCGCCCGTCTCTCTGCGAAACAGCAGTCGGGCATGAATGACCTTGGTATCATTGAACACCAGCATGGCTTCCGGGGGAAGCAATTTGCCGATCTGAAAAAACTGATGGTGGGAAACCTCGCCCTGCTGATACGCCAACAATTTGGCGTGATCTCGTTGTGCCAGCGGATGGCTCGCGATTCGCTCCTGAGGCAAATCGTACTCATAGTCCGACAACTGGATATGTGAGAGGGTTTCTGGTAGCTGATGGTCCGGCATAAAAGAAGATTCTGCCACAAACATACGGAGGCAGC
>JBCCCJ010001247.1:0-2458 GCA_039033615.1 Bacteroidota bacterium | reverse complement strand
CAGATCGCTTGCTAGATCAAACAACAGCGTATCGGTCTTGGTCAGCATGAGTTTCCAATTCGCTTCCCGGGCCGCCAATTGATCCCGATACCGCCAAAATACCTGCCGATTTGGTAAACGAGCCCCGAATAACATGGGAGTCAGATTGATCCCGTCAGGCGAAAATCCTTCAGGAAGCGAGATATCAGCCATATGCAGCAGGGTTGGGAACCAATCGAAACTCATGGTCAATTGATCCGTCTGACCGGGAGAGATGCGACCTGGCCAGTGGGCAATTGCCGGAACGCGGTGCCCGCCTTCCCAAAGATAACCTTTGAAATTCCGCAATCCCCCCTGCCGAGCGTAGGAGTTGATCCCTCCGTTGTCGGAGGTGAAAATGATCAAGGTCCGCTCCGCCAAATTCAGGGCTTCCACCTTCGCCAGGATTTTCCCTATCCCCTCATCCATCTGCTCTATCATTTCCCGATAGGCCCGCTTGCGATCCCCGATGGGTCCCTGATAGCTGAATTCCCGGCCAGGAAAACGGTAGGCGCTATCTCTTCGGGCTTGAAAGGGTACATGGGGGGACTCTTGCGGCACATAGAGGAAAAAAGGGTCCGTTTGGTGCTGCTCAATGAAGTCTACTGCATGTTGGGTGATGAGATCGGTAGAATAGCCTTCTTCGATCACGGTATCGAGATTGTGGTACCAGTCGTAGATGCCCGCGTTGTCGTAGTGAGAGTGATAGTCAATGTTGCCGCTGATGTAGCCCCAAAATTCATCGAAGCCGAAGTGAATCGGATTGTATGCGGCTTGATACCCCAGGTGCCACTTCCCCATGATGCCCGTGGCGTAACCAGCCCCTTGAAAGACATCCGCTAAGGTGAGGGTTTCAGGGTTTAGGCCAGTCTGCCGGGTTTCGCCGCGTACATAGATGACCCCTTCCAGACCACTGCGTTGTTGATATTGTCCGGTGAGTAAAGCCGCGCGGGTGGGAGTGCAGACAGCACCATTGGTGTGATAGTCCGTGAATACCAAGCCTTCTCGGGCCATTCGATCCAAATGGGGCGTCCGAATGCTGTCATTGCCATAGCTGCCCAACTCTCCATAGCCTAAATCATCAGCCATGAGGAAGATGATGTTGGGCGGGAGCGGAGATTTTTCTGAATCATTGGAGCGGCAAGCAGCCAGTGTTGCCAATCCCAATAGTAGCTAGATGCGAAACATAGGAAGGGATGGTCTAAGGGATGCAGTTGATGAATGATGCCAACAAGGCCAGAGGAATCAAAACAGCAATCTCCATCCATTCGCAAAAAGAAAGATCAATTTGATACAGGTAGGATCACGGCATCTCTACAGAGGCGTTTTTTCGCTATCGTTCCCCATAAAATCAATGAGACCCTTCCTTTTCAGGAGGGGCCTCATTGGTTTCCAAATAGGAGGTCTCAGAAATGATATTTTTGAATTCGATAAAATCGAGGAAAGTCAAAAAATGGATTCCTGCATGACACGTGCATAATGGGAAGGAGTTGGCTTACCAACGGCCACCGCCGCCACCGCCATATCCACCGCCGCCGCCGTAGCCGCCGCCGCCACCTCCACGGTAGCCACCACCACCACGCTCTTCACGTGGACGAGCCTTCTTGACCACGATGGTCCGCTCGTCAAATTCTGTTTCATTCAGGGCCTCAATGGCCTGTTGGGCTGACTCATCGTCGGGCATTTCTACAAACCCGAATCCTTTAGAACGACCGGTGTCGCGATCCAGGATGATTTTGGCGGAATCTACTTCTCCGAACTGCTCAAACAATTGACGAAGGCTATCGTCGCTGGTCCGAAAATTCAGTTTTGCTACAAAAATATTCATGAAAAAAATTGGTTACTTATCTCCCAGCCTGTTGATATCAGACATGGAATAGGTTGCAAGGAGGGAAATTTTTTCTGTTATTCCTTGCTTTTCGAACATTTTTGTTGCGAAAATTTTTCAGAAGTCCCTTTACAGCCCAGAAACGGCCTTTTTGAACAAAGAAAATTTTTCCTATTTCCAAGGTCTGATGACTTTTTCTCCCTTTTTCCATCCGGATTTACTTCAATTTCCGGAAACAACTACCGCATTGGGGAATTCTGCCACTTCTGTTTCCATCTCCCGATCGACCGTCAGAGTCTTGATGTCAATGACGTTGTATTTACCCGGCGGCAAGACATTTCCTTCCAAGGGATGGTGGAGACTATCTAAGCCACCCGTGTTTTCCGAAGACACATATACCCGTTGATTGGCCACATCGACTGCGATTCCATGAGGACTTTGCCCAATCCGGTAGATATTCTGGACAAAACTCAAACTGGGAACATCTATCACGGAAACACATCCAATGATGCTGCCTTGCAGTTAGGAGAATACAATGCCAGACGTACATACAAAGAGTCTCGTCTGGGTGTTGGAATTCAAGAGTACTTTGGTGCATGCGCATCTCTCGCT
>JBCCCJ010001246.1:0-2460 GCA_039033615.1 Bacteroidota bacterium | reverse complement strand
CTGAGAAATTTGATGTTTCAAAACGAAGCAATGCAATTTTCATTGAAAAATTTCAGAGCCGACAGACGCTGATACGGATTGGGATGACGGAAACTCCCTGCTTCTCAGTGACCGGAACTGAGACCGGAACGGTGGACCTGACAACCTTCTTCCGGAGTCCTTCCGGATCTCTGCTATCGAACATGGCTCAGGATCTGTTCGATGAAAGCATGGAGCCTCAGGTCGTACGTCCCTTGCTTGGCACAAAATGATAAATTTGAATCATTCCAGCTGATCCCTGAACTGAACCTGTCGGGCCTGCTGAAGCACCTCTTCAACGAGCGGATCATGCTGGGGGACCTGGACTCCCGCAACCGGGTGGAGATGGCTATCGCCAACGATGACAACGAGGAGGCGGGTGGATTTTCTGGCGGTGCGTTCAATCCTGCTGTTGCCTTGAGTCAAAGCGTAGCAGGCTTCTTTGCCTGGGGAGATATCTGGGTCTACCTGTTGGGATGTCTGGGTGGAGGAGCCCTTGCCGCCATGCTGTTCAGGACCGTGAACCCTGCGTAAACATATATTCTGTTTGTTGCCAATGATCCCCTGCCTATTTGGGCGGGGGATATTTTTTTCAAAAAAAGCCTTCAAAGCCTTGATGTCAGAAGGTCGCTTCTCGTCTATCAAGATCAAAAGTAGTTCTGAATAGATTTTTTTATCTTCCTTTTTCACCCCCTGCATACTTTCTCATTTTGTACTCCTCTAACCCTCCCTCCCCGATGAAGCAATTCCTTCGCCTCCTCCTAGCTGGATTCGTTCTCCTGGCCGTGGCTTGTCAGACCGACAATCCCCTACAAGAAGAACCCCTCGAACTCGCGATCACTGCCCCCGACCTGACAGTCCAAGGGAACTATCCCCCTCTGGATGGCAAAGATCCTTTGACGGTGCAGCAAATCAATCGACAAGTACTCGCCAATCTCTTCGAACATGATGAGTTTCGCTGGACCATGGTAGATGACCACGCTCGTTGGAGCGCCGTGGTCCAGAGTGATTCGATCGTATCGATCGGCTATCAGCCCGAAGCCTTCAGCAATCTCAAAGACTATATCCACGAAATCGACGTGGAGTCTCCAGAATGGCGAGTGGTTCGCGAAGCCATCATTCAATACATCGTCGATGCCACCAACGAGGCCTATCCCGAAGCAAAAGTAGCAGCCGAAGACCTGCTCGCCTTTGGTACCGCTCCCCTCCCCTATCTCAACATCAAGGTGTACAACTATGACATCCTGGCTCAACTCTACCGGATGAACGTCATTCGCTACGTAGAGCCCATGGGATACGGCTCTGATCACGAAGCCAATCGCTCTGGCTCAGGTTGCGGTGGCTATACCGGAGACAATGTCCCTGCGACGGACTATACCACCGTCCCTCCTGGAGCAAAAGTGCCTTGGACCTACGCTTCGATGAACATCCAGGGCGCCTGGAATCATAGCACTGGCGACAACATCACCATTGGCTTGATTGACTCTGGCTTGAGCCCGGATCAAAATAAGTTGAATGGCGGCTTTGCTTCTGGCTACTCTACGGGTCGATTGCGTCAAAAGTATGGCACCTTTGTTACCGGATGGTGGTGGTGGGCGTCCATCGACGGCCCCAACGACGATTGCGGACACGGCACCGCCATGGCAGGAGCCGCAGTGGCCCCTCGGACCAGCAGTGGAAGCACGGTCGGAGTAGCCTACGAAAGCAATTTGGTGTCTTATCGGGGAACGGATGACGTGGTCATCAATGAATCCCGCGAGAAAGACGGCGTTTCTGATGCCTTATATGCGCTCGGCAGTCGTTCTGACGTCAAAATCGTCAGCATGTCCATCGGAGATGTGTTCTACAGTGGTCAGGTCAATGACGCAGTCCAGTACGCCTACAACCAAGGTAAATTGATCTTCTCTGCGGCAGGTACCTCCCTGAGCTGGACCAGCTGGTGGGGCGTGATCTTCCCGGCCAATCAACCAACTACCGTCGCAGTAACTGGCGTAAAAACCGGAACGCCCATGCAGCGGTGCAACATCTGCCATGATGGTTCGCAAGTGGATTTTGTGATGGAAATGCAGGATCGTAACAACTTCGACCGCACTTCTCTAACGCTTTCCATGAGCGGCAATACCCCTTCTTATGTCGGCGGATCTTCTGTGGCGACCGCAACTACCGCTGGCGTGGCAGCCCTGGTGTGGGCCATGAACCCCAATCAAAGTCGGGCGACCGTACTTCAGCGCATGAAAGAGGCTGGAGAGTTCTACCCGAACAAGAATGGCAGCTTCGGCTACGGTCGAATCAACGCTCAGGCCGCGGTCTTGAGTGCGCAGTAATGCTCGAAAGCATGCATAGCAAAAGCCCGGTGTTAGCATTTAGCACCGGGCTTTTTTTATCAAAAATTTAGGATGTCCCTACTTAGTGATACTTGAAAAATAACTTCCTCTTTTCGCG
>JBCCCJ010001245.1:0-2463 GCA_039033615.1 Bacteroidota bacterium | reverse complement strand
TGCCTTCGGACGCGACGATTGCCAGCCACAAATTGATGTGTCTATTGACAAGGACTTGGAGGGAGCACCTGTGCTGAGCTTGCTGAAGTATGCCGAACCAACTCTCAAAAAAACGAAGCGCGGAGCGATTCGCAGCTTGGTAGAAACAGATGCCCCAGAGAAAGTTAGCAGGCGCATCGCGACTGCCATCTACTGGGATATGCTTTTTCTGGTGACATCTGACGTACACCCTTTTCGACTCAGCCAGAAATCTGTATCTTCAAAGGAGTAAACATGGCCATGCGACCATTTCTGACTTCTGTCCTCTTCCCATGAAATATCACAATCCGCTTCGAATCCTGCAAGCTCAACCCGAAGAACTCGGCGGGTCAAGCAGTCGGTTTTTCAAGCGGGTCAAACGGAGGTTGTTAGCAGAGTTTGAATTGCAGGGCCAAGCCACGATTCAATTGGGAGAACAGGGATGGGACCGGGACCAACTGCTGAAATTGTTGGAGAAATTGGGCACCACCACCGATCTGGCCTATCACTTGCAATTGCTGCGCTACCCTCGATTGATGGATTATTTGGAAGGAAATTCTCAGCAGGTTCCTTTGCGCGAAGTGGGTAGTGCTTTGATCCAAAAGGGCATGGAAGCCTACCTGCTCCCCTATCTGTTGCCCAGGTTGCAAGTTCAACTCAACCAAGCGGTCTCCCACCAACGATTGCCAGAATTGCTTCACTTGTCCCGCTTGGCCGATGGCTTAGCCCCGAACGTACAAGCTGCCTGGTTTCAGCCCGTCATCAGCAGTTTGTTGGATTGGTTGCAGGAATGGAAACGGGAAATTCAGCAGGGCGAAGATGTCGTGGCCCTGCGGCGGAGAATCCAAGACAAGCAAGAAGTGCTGCGTTTACTCCCGCCCTATTTCGAGAAGATGCTGGAGATGTACCATACAGAGGCCCGGCATTTGAAAGTCCAGCGCCCGCCTTTGCAAGCCCACCGGGAGATTCGGGCATTCATTGCCGGAAAACATCAGGAGTTTCCTCCACAACTCCTACGGAAATTGCTGAAGGATGAGCAAGCTTGGCAGGAATTGAAAGATCCCCTGCTCAAGCAAATGGATCACCAACTGCTCGCGGCCTTGTCTCAGCAGCAGGAACTCCCCGTGATGATGCTGAGCGCGTGCTTGCGAGCGTTGCCAGAAGAGGATCGATCAGAAGCTTCCCGCCGCTCTTGCCATTGGCTGGAAGAACAATGCCGTCGGTGGATCAAATATCGGGAAGAATTGCCGCGATCTGTCCACCAAATTCCTACCGAATTAGAGGAACAGCTTGATTTATGGGCTCACTTACCTCCTCTTTTACAACCCTCCATTGCGAAATTACAGCGAAAATGGGGACGCATCCCCCCCAACCAACGCCCCCAACCAGCCAATAAACGGCCCTGGTTTTTGTGGGTAATAGGAGGAATCTTCCTGTTATTGATTCTCATTGCCATCATTCGTTAAGTTGTTTTCATGAAGTACTTGTTCCCCTTGCTGCTGAGTCTACTGAGCCTGTGGATGGTTCAGCCGCTATTTGGCAAAACCGATACCACTCGCCTGCTGACTCACCTTGAGGCCTTGGTCCAGCCAGATGAGCCTCGGGTATATACCAAGCCCGAAAACCTGAATCGAGCCGCTCATTACATCGCAGAAGTGATGAAGCCCTATGCTCGACAGGTCGAGCGCCAACCCTACGAAGTGAATGGCCAGACCTATCAGAATGTCGTGGCCTCTTTTGGACCAGAAAATGGGCCACGCATCATTGTGGGAGCGCACTACGACGTATGCGACAACCTACCCGGAGCCGATGACAATGCCAGCGGGGTGGCGGGAATGTTGGAATTGGGACGGCAATTGAGTCAGGAGAAACTAGCCTACCGGATTGATTTGGTGGCTTACTCGCTGGAAGAACCGCCTTTTTTTCGCTCCGAAGCGATGGGCAGCTTCCAGCACGCCCATGAATTGAACGAGCGAGGAATCGAAATCATAGGGATGGTGTGTCTGGAGATGCTGGGCTACTTTCGGGATGAAAAAGGCTCACAAGCTTATCCCGTTGGTTTGATGAAGCTTTTCTACGGAGGCAAAGGGAACTATATCTCCCTGGTACGGAAATTTGGCAGCGGCAAGTTTGCCCGTCGCTTCAACCGACGCTTCCACAAAACCAAGCTCATTCGCACCAAATCCATCACCGCCCCCGCCAACCTCCCCGGCATCGACTTCTCCGACCACCTCAACTACTGGAAATTTGGCTACAGCGCCCTGATGATCACCGACACCGCATTCTACCGCAACCCCAACTACCACGAGCGGACCGATACCATCGACACCCTGGATTTGAGGCGCATGGCCCTGGTGGTAGATGGAGTCTTTGAGGTGTTGAAAGAGTGGAAATGAAGCCTCCGTTGCCAGACCTCGCAGGTTTTCCAAACCTGCGAGGTCTGGC
>JBCCCJ010001244.1:0-2468 GCA_039033615.1 Bacteroidota bacterium | reverse complement strand
GAGCGGTAGGATTTGCTAGATTCAGGTTGAACACCTTTACGGTACCATCTCCCAACCCACTTACGTGGGGGAAGTTGTTTACAATGACTATGTCTTCCGGGAAAAAGCCAACTGCGTCGGTGGTAAGGTTCTCGGGGGTTCCTTCGGAGAATTGTAGAATTTCAATGTTGAAAGGTGGCTCAAAGGTATTGATTCCAAAGAGGGCACCAAACTGAGATTCCAGGACAAAAATATACTCGCTGCCGTTGTTTTCATAGTACCATAGGCCGGATGAGTCATCTAAGCCTCTGGCGAATACGCTCCCAGTAGCAGTGGTAGCATCGGAAAAAACCAGCTTATACACGGTGCCGACATTGTTGGGATCTCCCGTGTCATTGGTGGCGTAGTACAAGGTATTTTCGCTATCTACCCAGGTGATGCCATCGGCATCAATGATATCCAAGCCAGAAACAGCTACCTCTTGCATGGTGCCAGGCATCCCGTTACTGATGGGGACATACCACAATTTGTTGCCTTGGGATACATAGAATGCACCATCATTGTTGTAAATCGTTCCCCCAATTCCACTGATCATGGGATCCCAATCCGGGCTGGTGAACCAGCTATCATTGACGGTTCCGCTACTTGGGTCCACCTCCATGATGCGAGGGGTTCCGAAATCCGTTACGTAGTATTTTCCGTCCACAATGGAAACGGTATGGCCAACGGTATTCGCAGGCAAGTCCCACTCTGCATTTTTCTGGCCGGTAGCAATGTCATACTCCACCAATTTGGCTGGTCCTGGCGCTCCTCCAGCAAAATTGGCGTTGTCGAGCAAGGACAGCAAGATGGTGCCGTCGGTTTTCAATCCCCAAGCTTGGCTGTAACCAGAGTCAGCGGCTGCAAACAATTGGGCCGTAGGATTGGTCTGGGTAAGATCAAAAGATCGGACCGTTCCATCTCCCAAGCCACTCACATATGCCGTATTATTGGTAATCACGATATCTTCGGGGTAGAACATGGGATCGGAGACGGTCAACTCTGTTGGTTGCCCGAATGCAAAGGCAGCAAAAAGCGCCATCATCGAGGACAAAAGGATCGTTTTTCTCATAAGAATTTGTGCGTTAAAGGTAAGGTTTGGTGGAAACGTCGGTTCCATGATTTTCAAGTCGTTTGGTTCACAGGTAGCCCAGGAGGTATGAGCCCAACAGCTCATCCGCCCACTACCTACAGGTATGCGCATCGGTTTCTATTCTATCTCCAGGAGTCGCCTCATTTCCGGATCAACCAAGTACGCATGGAGTATTGGGTTAGCCTAACCATGTGGTAAAGGTAACAGAGGAACCTCCCTCGTCAATGGTGAGAATGGTTCTAAGGACTGTCAAAATGGGAAAAGTGGTTAGTTCGCCTGTCGAAATGCGTCCGGTGAGGTGCCCACCAACTTTTTGAAATATTTGAAGAAGTTGGTGGGATCGCTAAATCCAGAGAGATAGGCGATTTCTTTGATGGAATGCTCAGAGCTGATCAGCAGTCTTTTGATCTGCATGATGGCTCTTTCATCAATGAAGGCCTTGGCTGAATCATTGATGATCTGTTTGACGATGTTGTTGAGCGTCTTGGGAGAAACCCCCAATTCAAGGGCGTAGTATTGAACTTTTTTGCTCTTGAAGCAGTCCTTTTCTACCAGTTCTTGAAACGCCAAAAATTGCGACAAATACTTCTTTCTTTCGACCAATCGCCCCTGTTTCGCCTTGATCCGAAATAGTTTGGTGATCACGACGTGCAACACGCTTCGGGTAATGCCAATGGAGAAAGTATCTTTGATTTGATACTCCAATTCCAGGCATTTCACCAAAATCGTAAAGTCAGTACATTCTTTTTCGGTAGTAATGTCGATCTTGGGAAAACTCAGGGACTCATTGAAGAGCTGCATGGCTCTCAAGGCTTCCATTCGATTCAAATGGCTGACAATGAATTCCTCCGTAAAAACCAACAAATATCCTTTTACGCTAGGGTTCACGGCGAATTTGTGGACCTGATCCTTTCTGATTAACAGAACCGTTCCCTTCTGATAAGTGTGGTCCACAAAGTCTATGGTGTGAGAGCCTTCTCCTTCCAGAACAAAGAAAATGATGTAGAATTTCACGAGGTGATTGGTCCCAATGTCGTGATCTAACCTCCTCTGAGCCAGGTCTTCGATTCTGACGATATCGAAGAATGATTGGGGATTTTCTTGGTTCTCGAAATAGACTTCTGGTAGTTGTTCCTTTTTCATTTTTCTCTTACAAAGACGTGAATGTATCAGCGATGAAACCCTTTGGGTTTCCCCATCCGCTTCCGCTAGGCTCCCGCTTCTGATTTACGCTTTTGTCTTCATCCGCTGAGACCAATAAAACGCCCCACTCAGAAGCACTACGGTCAGAATGGGCCACAGCCAGGGAATATACCCCTTTTGTCGTTCTGCTTCTACTACGGTGATCAGTTGATTC
>JBCCCJ010001243.1:0-2472 GCA_039033615.1 Bacteroidota bacterium | reverse complement strand
GAGATGGGAAGAAAGAACGAGTGAAAAGGTCCAAGTTATTTTTTGAGTATCACTTAGAGAAATTTGAAGTTTACCGCCAAGCTGGAATACACAGGGACTTTTTGCCCTTTTTCTTCTCCTGGAATCCAGTGAGGCATCATTTTGACCACGCGGATGGCTTCTTCATCGCAACCATATCCGATGCCTTTGACCACTTTTACCTGGGAAATGGCTCCATCGTTTCCGATGACAAAGCGAACAAATACTTTTCCTTCTACCTGGGTCTGCAAGGCTTCGGGCGGGTAGCGGATTTGCGAAGAGAGAAACTGATACAAGGCCGCCTCTCCTCCGGGGTAACTAGGCATGATGTCTGCCTCCGTCAAGGGTTCGGTGAGGCTCACCGCCTGTACTTGGGCCGGGTCCACCGTCAGCGGTTGATAACTCTCTCCCTCTGAATTTCCTACTTCTCCTGATTCCTGCATCGGAATCGGAGATTTGCTGTCATGAATGGCTGTCAGCAAAAAGGCGTATTCTTCGGCGGACCGAATGGTATCGACCCGTTGGTAGGTATCATCTTTAACGATCAAGGGAGAGGGATCCGCTTCCAATAAGCTGATCACCTGACTGAGGGTCAGATCAGCCGCGGCAAATTCTCGATAGGGAGATGGGTCCCTCAAGAGAAATGGCACGACCAATGCAACGATCCCAAAAACAGTGCCCCCAATGATGAGGGCCTGTTTTTTTCGTTTTCGGGCTTTTTCCCGGGCTTCTTTTTCCAGGATGTAACTGACGAGGGAAAGGCTTTCTCCTTTCATGGGAGGGATTACAATTGAAATTTACTCCGGAAATCTTGATACAATTTTTTGCCCATCAATTTGGCAAACACCGCATGCGTTTGCTCGATCATTTCTTCCTTCGTGGCTTCCTCAGAAGTAAAGCCAACAAATTTGATCTCCATGTTTTTCTGAAGATTCCATTTGCGCTTGGCCAGGATCAAAATGTTTTCCTCGCTGAGATTGGCGTGGGTAATCGGAAGTTCCTGTACTTCTTTGAATACCTGAAGGATGAATTTGAGATCGGTACTACTCAGGTCTTCCAGCCGCTTTTTGCTGTCAAGACCCGCTTTTTGGATATGATCTGCGAGGGTGTGGCGCTCGAAGAATGGACGGTAGTAATAAGTCCCTTCTTTGGCTTCGCTGACTTCGCTGAGGTTCTCGTAATATTTCAACTCCTTTTCATAGAGCTTATAGAAGGCTGCCACTTTGGCATCGTCTTCCTTTTCACGAAGCCCCAACACCCGCACGACTCGCACTTCTTGATCTGCATGAAAGGTAACCCGCTTGGTGGAGAATTCTGGATCGGGTAAGCTGCCCTTGATCAGAAATACATCGTTCAAGCTGACTTTGGGGCGATCCTTATTGTCTTCTTCTTTTTCCTGCTTCTTCTCATCCGCTTTTTGGGACGTAGCTGCCTGATCCGCCTTCTTGTTCTCTTTTTTGTCAGGCTTGGCCTCCTCTGTTTTTGCTGGACTTGCCGCTTCTTCCGGTTGATCTGCAACCGCTTCGACTTCTGCAGTTTCTTCTGTTGCTTCTTCTACCTCTTCTACCGCGACCTCGGCCTCAACTTCTTCGGAAAGTTCTTCCTCCTTTTCCAGCTCAGGAAGCGCTTCTACGGTTTCCTCAATGATGTCTTCGGCCACTTCTTCTACTTGCGCCGTTTCTTCCTCTACTTCCACCAATTCCTCGACAGCTTCTTCCTCAGCAGTTTCTTCTTCGGCAATGACCTCCTCTACGACCTCTTCCAGGGTCTCCTCGGCAACTTCCTCTACCGCTTCCACCACCTCGACCTGCGTTGCGGTCGCAGTTTCGAGCTGATTCTTAGGTTGGGGATCAATGGTTGGCTCAGCTACCAGTGCCAAGGTTTCCGTCTCCTGGATGGCAGGATCATGTCCGTTGTTGCCAGTAGAAGGGGGTAACACTGGGTGGCTCTCTATCTTTGTTTCGGGAGGAGTAATTGGCTCCTCAGCGCTACCTTCCGCGTTTTCTTCGCTCCCTACGGTCGCAGCCTCCTGTTGAAGCTCAATCCGACCGAGTACCTCGCTGATGTTCCATTTGATTACGACGTCAGGAATCCCCAATTGAACCCCGCGATTGACAAACATCTCCTCATATTCTTCTCTTTTGTCCGGGTTGACACAAGTGGCTTGGAGTTCTGCCAGAAGAGATTCCCGATTGTCTTTGACCTGGAGCTCTGCTTCAATTTTCGCGCGTTTGGCCTCTTCTTCTTTGCGTTTTTGCTCGGCAACTTTCCGAATTTCTTCCGCTTCCAGCACCTCTTCGGTGCGCATGGTAAGACCTTCAACGATGGCCGCGAATTCATCATACTCGCTGCCTCCATCCATGCTGATCACTTTACCAGCTAGTTCAAGGTCGTTGCTGAAGAAATCGCGCAGGCTTTCATTTTTGAGAAAAGATCCCAGCAAGATGACTTGAT
>JBCCCJ010001242.1:0-2473 GCA_039033615.1 Bacteroidota bacterium | reverse complement strand
GTTGGCGGATCGGTTTTACCGAATGGCCCCATGGCGATGGATGCATGACTCTGATTTGTTCGGAGTTGCAAATGCTGCCATAGGGGAGACGGGGTTCTGCTGTGTCATGGGGCGCTTGGGAGAGTTCTATGGCATGGCTGTATATCGAGGGGAAGCTGGACTGGAAAGCTATGAATCTCTTTTGGAGATAGATTCAGATCAAGTGCCCAACCTCAAGGCATTTGAGCAAAATTGCCTGATGCTGAGCTTCAGTTCCTGGGATGAGTTGATGCCTCAAGAGCAAGAGTACCTCAGCGAGACGGATCTGCCGCCACTTCAGAAAGACCTCTGGCCCAGCTTTCGGGATTACTCCCCTGGTCTGATGCCCTGGCCCATCGAACAAGAAGCGCAAGCCCAGTACCTTGCCTTGTGCATTGAGCAAGCACTGGACTTCTGTCCCGAAATTGCCGCCAGTCCTCATGTGCTAGAGCCGCCTTCTCCCATGAAAAACGGATTTCTGGTTCGGACTCCCCAGGCAACTCCTTCCTCCTGGAAAAACGAGTGGGTGGAAGTGGAAACCTACAGCCCTCCCAGCAGAAAACCGGTATTGGATACCAAGCTACTCCGAGGAGAACTAGGGCTATTCCCTCGAAAAGAGGAGGTTTGGGGCGTTGATGTATTCTATGTACCCGTCCCGACACAAATCGCCGAAGAGCGGCCTTTCTTCCCCCAGATTTTGGTGATCGCTCAGTTCAACAACGGGCATATCATCGGCCATGAGGTCATTCCTTATGGCAAGTTATTGAATCGGATTCAATCGACGTTTACAGAAGTTGCCCAACAACAACGGCACATTCCCAGCCGCATCATTGTCCGAAACTACGAGGTGCTTGAAATGTTGGAGGGATTGGCCTCGGTCTTGCAAATTTCGTTGGAACTGGATGAGCAAAACGAATTGCTGGCGGAAATCAAAGATACCTTTTTCAACTCAATGATCTGAGAGGGAGAGTTCCCGAATTTGACGATCTACCAGACTCAAGCCCTCTTGCAGGCTATGCGGTTGATAGTCCAGTTCCGTCTGGGCTTTCAGCAGGATGAAACCGGTAACCGGTGGGCGTTTGGCGGCTTGATTGAGGGAAGCACTATCCGTAGAACTGATCAGATTGCCATCTAGGTTCCAAAATTCGGCTACCTTTTTTGCCAGTTCCAGCATATTCATCATTTCAGCACCGGAAATGTGGTAGATGCCTTCTGCTCGTTTCATCAAAGCCGAGACGCTAGCAGCCGCGAGGTCTTCTACTAAGGTCGGACAGCGTACCTGATCATCCACAACTCGTATGGGTTTCCCTTCCAATAACGACTTTCTCACCCACAGCACAATGTTGGATCGGGACATCGCCGGGGAAATGCCATACAGCAACATCGTCCGCAAAATGGCATGAGAAACCTCACTTTGTTCAATCAATTCTTCGGCCTTCCGTTTGGATTCGCCATAGTAATTGACAGGATTGGGGGAATCGCCTTCTTGGTAGGGACCGTCTTCTCCATCAAAGACAAAGTCGGTCGAGATGTGAATCAAACGGGTATCATGGACCTTACACTGATCCAACAGGTGCTTGACAGCCAACACATTCGAGGCATCACATGAATCATGATCGGATTCGCAAGCATCCACCTGCGTCATGGCCGCAGTATGAATCACATCGGTAGGACGGAAATCTGCAAAGACTTCCTTGACCGCTTCTGCATGGCTGAGGTCGGCGGATGCGTACTCATATCCCTGTTGGGGATGGCGATTGACACCACGAGAACTCACCAGGAGTTGAACATGAGTACGATTGGAGAGCAGGGGGATGATTTTTTGTCCCAGTAGGCCATTCCCACCGGTCAGGAGCACGCGTCTTTGCATTTGTGGAGCATTTATTCCGTGCACGCAATATACTCAATTGGCAGGTCCCAATTGGTATAATTGCTCCCCTTTCACACTCACAAATACCATCTCGGCATCAGGAAAATTCGGCAAAATCTTACTCAGTGCAGCATCTGCTTTATCCGCGTTCTCATAGAAACGATAGGTAACCGCGTAACGATCTTTTCCGTCTCCCTGGCGAATGCGAAGGACGTGAGGAATATCTTCGCCAGCGCGCAGGTGCCTCAATACCCGAGCGTTAGCTTGATCTTGCTCTTCCTGCCATTCGGTGACAATCAGGTAGAGGTTTTCTGGCTGATCGGTCATTTCTGACATATTTTCCATCAATCTAGCCGCGACCTTGCCTAGCGGATCCTCGTCATGAGTTTCTGCAAAGTTGGCCAGGGTTTCGGTTTCTGTCAGGTAGGGGTAAAACTCCGTATTCACGTCGCCAAACATCGGGCTGGGAGCTGATTCTCTGGCGGAACGGCTGCTGACCAGATGAATATCCGTGAAGGTATGCATGGCCATCTCCAGCATTTCTTCGATTTGCGGGTAGTATTCCGTTTCCTCCATTTGCCGGAG
>JBCCCJ010001241.1:0-2475 GCA_039033615.1 Bacteroidota bacterium | reverse complement strand
GAGACGTTGTTAGGCAGCACTCCAAGATGACCGATTTCACAAATTGGCGAGCCGCAGGAATGCCGGGGTCGATGTACTGATTTTTGCCGTAGGTCAGGATCCACTCAGGATGCTGCATGGTTACGTGATCAGGATGGATTTGCTTGTTTCGCTCCCAATCCGTGAGGGCGCGGAATGGGTTGAACCAGGCGTGGAGTTCCATCCCCCGATCGTGGCAGGCTTCAATGGCAAAGGCAAGCGGATCATAATAGGGGGCGGGAGCTTTCCCTTGCTGTCCGGTCAGCCATTCTGACCAAGGCTCGAAATTGGATCGATAAAAAGCATCAGAAGCTGGACGAACTTGAAAAATGATGGCGTTGAGTCCCTTGTTTTGGAGGGTGTCCAATATGGCCAGCAATTCTTCTTGCTGTTCCAAAGAGGTCATGCCTTGTTTGGTAGGCCAATCAATTCCTTTGACCGTGGCTACCCAAGCAGCGCGAAATTCACGATCAGGAACATCTGTTTGTGTCCAGCCTAGCGTTATCAAAAACCAACTAGCTGCGATCAGAAGTATCTGTTTCATGTGAACAAATCTCCCGATTCGATGTGGGCTTTGCAAGTCTGTCGATTACCTTTATTTAGTCCATGCTGGAGGCACTCATTTACACCTATGTTTCTGTTATCCAAGCTTGGTATCGCCTGCCGCGGGCCATACTTTTTGTACGCACAAAAAGTATGCAAAAAAGCGCCGAAGTCCCAGCCCAACACCACTGTCTGCCACAACCTCGGACTTCGTGGCCTACCCGCCGTGGTGGTGAAAGCGCTGCTACAAATGCATGTTCAGGAATTTGCTAACACCTAACCATTTATCAACTGATTCAGTGGCTACCATCAAACTAAGTCCATTTTGGGATGATTCCTGGCTCAAGGTTTTTGCTTGTCCAGGTAGATGCTGACCACTCCATCGCGAATCTGGCGAAGGAAGTTGGGGTAGAGAAAAACATTGATGAAGATCCCTACATAATTGATCACTGGCAGGATGAAAATACAAATCGAAATCGCCATGCCTTCCGATACCAATTTCCCCGTTCCAATCTGTCGATCCCGAGCGTACTGGTTCATTTCTACCGCCAATTGCCTGAAGGTCACAAAAATCCAATACAGGTTGAAGAGGGGAATGAAGAGAAAGCCAATGGCTTTGCCCGGCGTGGTATAGGCTCCTCGATCCTGGACAGATTGCCAGCCTTTATGAAGCAGACGCAAAGCGTGAATGCCTGCAAGCAGCAAGAACATCCCCGCAATGAACAAGAGAATCCCGAAAGTTTGCCGTTCCGCGATGTTTAGAGGCTCTTCTGTCATTGCAAAGATGATCCCAATGGCGATAAAGAGCAGGCCAAAAATATAGTTCCGCATAAACTTGCGATACCTCCTTTGGGCGACCATAGCCTCTTTGGGGATAACTAGCGCCTGTTTGTTGAGCTTAGGCGGATCTTGGCGAATCTCAGGGGGCGGAATGGCCCCAATCCCTTGTGGCTGGGAAATGGGTTCTGGCTTCGGCAGGGGGGCATCTATGATGGTTGCTTCCGATACTTCTGGTGGGCCTTTCGGTTGAGAAATAGGCCGAGTTTTTTCAGAAGCGGGTCGGCGATTGGACCCAGGCTTGAATCGAAAGGCGTCTTTGAATTCAGCACAAGATTGATATCGCTGCTCCTGCTCTTTGGCCGTAGCCTGCTGAATGATGTCATTCAGCCTTTTCGGCACCCCAGCGATCTGAGGCAGGGGCTCCTGTACGATTTTGGTTTGGATCTCCCATTCTGAATGGGTAGCCTGATCATAGGGCGGTGTCCCACTGATCATGTGATGCAAGCTCACCCCTAGGGAATAAATGTCTGTGCGATGGTCCACGTCTTTGGGCGTCTTTACCTGCTCGGGACTCATATAAATCGGTGTCCCAATCTGAACCCCAGTTCTGGTTTTCACCGCATCGCTTTCCAGCAATTTGGCAATGCCAAAGTCCAGCACCTTGGGCTCGTCGGCCATGGTGAGGTAGATGTTGCTAGGTTTGATGTCACGGTGCACAATTCCTTTGTCATGGACATATTGACAAGCATCGAGCACTTTCCCAAAAATTCGCAAAGCGGCTCGGGCTTCCATCGCCCCCTGATGATAAATGCGATCCCGTAAGGTCTCTCCTTCCAGGTACTCCATGATCATCGCCAAATGATCGCCTTCATCTTCGTAGTCAATGACTCGCGCAATATAGGGATGATGCAATTGGGCCATGCTCATGGCTTCTTGCTCAAATCGTTGGCGAATCCCTGGATGAAGAGCTAAATTGGGATGGAGAATTTTGACTGCCACTTTGGTGCCGAGGCGTTCGTTGACAATGGCTTCATATACTTTGGCCATGCCACCTTCCCCCAATAAACGGCTGATGCGGTAGCCTTTGATGGTAGTTCCAATAATTTCGCTAGGTCAGAGGGTTTGATTCGGCTT
>JBCCCJ010001240.1:0-2478 GCA_039033615.1 Bacteroidota bacterium | reverse complement strand
TCGGGATTTCACTTCGTTCAACAGGGATCAGGGGGGCAAACTTTCGTAGAAAGGAGAAAATCAACCACTGCTGATCACTTAGTCTTTCTAATCTTGGTTCTCGGTTCCTTGATCTCGGCTTTCAGTTTGTTGTTGCAACCAAGCCTGGAGTTGTGCCAACTCTTCCTGGGAAGGGGTTGATTCTTGGCCCAATGCATGGAGGGCAAGGTCCATAGCCGAGCCTCGAAAAACGGTGTCCTTGAGTCGGGTCAGGAGGGTCTTGCGCACCTGATTCTCTCGAATCAAGGGCGTGTAGGTGTAGCTTTTTCCTAATTTTTCTGCTTGCACGAGCCCTTTGTCGGTCATGCGCTGGATTTGCTTGAGAACTGTGGTATAGCCCACTTCTCGCTGCTGTTGCAGCTCTTCGTGAATCTCCCGCACCGTTTGGGGAGATGATTCCCACAAGACTTGCAGAATTTCCAATTGGGCATCAGATGGAGTATGATCGGCCATAAGGCAAAGGAATTGAGGTCGAAAGAGAAAGGGCAATTGGGGCCGTCGCCCCGCTTGCCGGTTTCCGAAGAAACGTGCTGTGCTACAAATATAACGACAAGTGTCGTAGATGCAAATATTTTTTACGACAAGTGTCGTATTTTTTCAAAAAAAGTGCAAAATGGCCTCTGAGTCGCAGATTCTCCCTTCTATCAAACCGAGCTACAGCATTGCCAAGCGGCAAGTCCTGCCTCTCGCAGCGAAGCAATCCCGGCTCTCTATTACCAGCGGCAATCCCAGTTCCCGAAACACCAAAGCCCTACCTACCGTTTCTTCCTTTGCGGGCTTACCAAAAAGCCCGTATCTTTACCATAGACCTTCCAAGATATCCTATGACCTTGACTCATCTCAAAAAGGCCAGCCACAGGGCTCCTTTCCTTTGGGGATGTATCCTACTCTTGATCCTCGGCCATACCTTTCCTGTGTTCGGGCAACGTGATGCAACCATTTTGGATCACAAAGATCGGATTCGTCTGACTCGTCTGGATGTATTGAACTCCCCGGCCAGAGAAGTGAATTTGTCCATCACACCAGATGGGAAATACCTGTACTTCATGTCTTTGCGCGGCGGGCAGAGTTGGTCGCGGAGTGATTACATGACCTTTCGAGGCGATACGGTATACGATGGCGATATCTGGTACGCAGAGCGAAAAGGGAGCAATTGGATGCGACCTCGCTGTTTGCCGCTAGGGATCAATTCCAGTGGGGGAGAAGATGAGCCCAACGTATCCGCAAATGGAAAATCTGTCTATTACCAAAGCTGGAATCGACTGTGGAAATATACTGGTGGGCCGTATTATCAGGTCAAGAGGAATGGAAGCAAATGGGGCAAGCCAGAAGGTCTGGGCGGTGGAATCACTGAGTTCTTCAATTTTGTCAGGGCGACCGACGGCATGACCGTATCTGCGGATCAGAAGAAACTGATTGTCGCTGCTGGACCGGAATATGATGCCAACATGGACATCTATTTATCCAAAAAATCAACCTACGGCTGGACCTATTGCAAGCGCCTGCCCATCAGCACTGCGGGGGATGACCGATCGGTATTTTTGGCCGCAGATGGCAAGACCCTCTACTTCGCATCGAATGGATATGAAGGTTTCGGTGGACTGGACATTTTCAAAACCACCCTCAACAGTGATGGAACCTTTGGGGAAGTGATCAATGTGGGAGCGCCCTTCAATACACCTGCTGATGACTATGGGCTGATCCTCACGGCAAATGGCATGGAAGCCTACTTCGTGCGGGATGGAGACATCTATTATGCAGATTTGAAAGACGCTGATGAGCGGATTCGACCTAACACCCCCAAAGTCAACCATACGCTGGCAGGTACGGTCCGAGACAGTGTCAATTGGCGAGGGCTAGAGGCTACGATCATTTTGATTGATGCCCGGTCGAAACTCCCTTTGAAAGAAATCAAAACCTCCAATGGGGGCAGCTATTCCCTTACCCTACCAAACGCTGATAAAATTTACGATCAGGTCGTCATCGCTGATGGCTATCCCAAGGTTCGCCGCCGGATCAATGTGGTGAAGAAAAGCTATGCCGAAAGGATCGCTTCTAATTTCATCTTGGCGCAACCTCAACCCCCGACCGGTCCGCCAATCGCAGCGGTTCCTACCCCTACGCCCCAACCTACGCCTCCTCCCGTTCGACCTCGTCCAACTCCTCAACCCGAGCCCGAGCCGGAACCCAGCTCTACCGAACCAGTAGTAAGTGCGGAACCTGAACCAACTCCGCCCCGGTCTGAGCCGAAACCTGAGCCTGAACCCAAGCGAATCGAACCTACGGCACCAGATCCTGTCCCAGTCGAACCGGAAGAAGATCCCTATGATTTTCAATTCGTCGCTGAAAATAACCTTACCCTGCTCTTGGATGTGTCTGCTTCGATGAAAAAGCCGGAGCGACTGCCATTGCTGAAAGATGCCCTCGCCAAATTGCTGG
>JBCCCJ010001239.1:0-2485 GCA_039033615.1 Bacteroidota bacterium | reverse complement strand
CCCCCGAAAAGTAACAGGCTCTGGTACAAGGTCGCTTCTAGCTCTGCCTGGAGAGAAAATCCCTCAAACAGTCGAAAAAAGGTCAAAACCTCCCCTACCATATTGATTGCCTCCCGGACGATCTGGGCAGGGTAGATGGCGAAAACGTTGGAAATGACCACGAATATAATCCCCAGGAGCAGATGTTTCTTGTACTTCCAGATGTAGGGATTGAGTGCCGCAAGAGATTTCATAGGGCAAAGTTCTGGAAAGAAAGGCATTCGGCCAAACAGCAAGGAAAATCCCACAAGCGCTGGCAAGTGCTTTCATCCTCTATCGGGTGGAAGGTTCAGTGAAAGGAAGAAATCTTACGTCTGTGAAGCCTCCCCTTTTGAGAAGCGTTTTTGAATCAGGGGATAAAATTTATTACTTGAATTTGTTCAGAAAAATAAATTCCATTCAAAAAATAGTTAGCAACAAAAATATCGCAGAGCATCTCTCATCATGAATCAAATGCAGCCTTTTTACCTCCCTCTTCTGTTGTGCCTTGCTAGCTTATTTGCCACGCCGTCTCAACTGGTCAGTCAGGGATATGGCAATGGGGTTCATTTCTTCGAAGGCAGCTTGCAACAGTTGCAAACCGAGGCTGAAACCCAACAAAGGCCCTACCTGATCAGCGTTTATACCAATTGGTGCGATCCCTGCCAGGATCTGAACAATCGGACCTTCACTGACGTGAGTCTCAGCCAATTCATCAACTCCAACTACCTGGTATATCGCCTCAATCCGGAGTACCAAATCAACCGGAGCGATGGGGATTTACTCACTCAATATGACATCACTTTTTATCCGACCTTGTTGATTTTCGATGCCAATGGCCAGTTGATGCACAAACTTTCTGGCTACCAGTCCCCCGAGGATTTGCATTGGGTATTGGAAGAGATGTTGCCTGAGATCCCTTTTTCTCAGCCTCAGCAAACCGCTTCTGCCACCACGCTTTTGATGGAAGAATCTGCTGAATCAGAAGAGGATTATCCGCTTTTTGCGAGTGCAGATGATGGCAACAATCAATTGATGATCCTCGACCAATATGAGGAAGCTCCCGTGTATGACCAATTGAGTTCCCCAACGGAGACGGATTTTACTGAGCCGATGATCAGGGATCGTCGCATTGGCTTTCTGGCGGATGATTCTGCTCCAGCGATTGCAGAAGCTAAGATCGAAGAAGCTCCCAGTCCAAGTGAAGACCTCTTTCTCCTCCTCCTCCGCCCCAGCGTGAATACGGGGTCCAAATCGGGGTATTTGCAGACTACGCCAATGTAACCCGCAACTTGAGGCAAATGCAGCCCCTGTTTCGGCCAGAGCTACAGGTTCAACATTCCAATTTCAACGGAAAATCAGTTTTCAAGATGGTATTTGGCCCCTTTGAAAACCTGTCCGAGGCTGAGCGATTCCTCCGAATCTTCACTCGACGGATGGGAATGGACGCCGTAATTATCAACCAAACGTACTGAGCTCCTGAGGAAAGTTGAACACCTCCGCATCCCCCTTTTTGATAGAGGGGGATTTTTGGTTTGGGGCCTATTGGCTCCGATTCCTGCCAGGGAGGTCCTCCCCAACCACTCCTTGTTGCCGCAGGCGAGCGAGAAGGATCGAAAAGGCCGACCGAAGGGAGGGTCCGTAACGAAGTGCAGGACGGGAGCGATAGCGGACCCTGACAGAGCCTGACCTCCTGCTTGCTCTGAGCCAAGCAGGAGGACTCGCCCACCCCTTCCTGCGCTCCTTGTCACGTCTGGCGCTACTTTTTCCCTTTTCTCCGGGGGGATTGCCGTATATTCGCAGCGGTATGTTGTTCGCTAACCCGCTTTGCTTTTGCTGCATTTCCGAAAAATCCGATTGCTGCTTCGCGCCCTCAGTTGGCGAAAGCTTTGGAATGCCGCCTTGATCATGGGTTCATTTTATTGGTCGCGGTGGCGAAAACGGCCCATCCATTGGGGTATGCCTCTCAAAGTGGGCTTTGAACCGACGACGTTCTGTAACCTGCGCTGCCCGGAATGCCCCTCTGGTCTGCGGAGTTTTACGCGTCCTACCGGCATGGCCCAACAGGAGCTGTTCCAAACGGTGGTGGATCAATTGAGGCGGGAATTGGTGTATCTGCTGATGTATTTTCAGGGGGAGCCGTATCTGAATCCGGATTTTTTGCCGATGGTGCGCTATGCTTCTGAGCAGGGGCTATACACCGCGACCAGCACCAACGGCCATTATTTGTCCCCCAAAAAGGCCCGGGAGACCATCGAAAGCGGTCTCTCAGAGGTCATCATTTCGATTGATGGCACCACCCAGGAAACCTACCAGTCTTATCGGGTGGGGGGCAAACTGGAAAAAGTCGGCGAAAGATATCGACCATATCGACCGGACCTTGCTTCTTCGGGATCGTCGCGAGCGATTTGTAGACACTGTTCCCAAACGCCTTTTGGCCTGCATATACCGGGTTCACCGGCAGGAT
>JBCCCJ010001238.1:0-2486 GCA_039033615.1 Bacteroidota bacterium | reverse complement strand
CAAGAACCATTTGGGCTAGGCCAGGCTACCAAAGTGCGCATCCCTGCCGGGCTGCGGGTTTCCACAAACCAAATGCTTCCAAAAACCGAAGCGCGTAGCGATTCGTAGCTCGGTAGAATCAAATGATGGGGAGAACCCTTGCAGGCGCGGAGCGACTGCCACTTACCCCTTCTAACTCCCGATGCTCACGACAAGCGGAGAGCAAGGGAACATCGCTTGTCCAGCCAGCTTTTTTCGATCAGATGACAACTTTGTCCTACACCCCGCGTGGTCTGACATCTGACTTCTCCGGCAGAAAATGCGTACTTTCCCTTCATGGAATCATCCAGGAGACAATTGCTGTTTCTTCCCGGCCTTGGGTACACCCAGGAAATCTTTGGTCGCCTACCACAGACACGCCTGCCGGAAGCTCGCCTGCTCAATTGGATCGACCCCCATCCAAATGAAAGCAGGCAAGCCTATGCCCGGCGTTGGTTTCAGCCCTATTCAAATTTGCAGCAAGCCCCCCTGTTGATTGGACATTCCTTCGGTGGCATGATGGCTCAGGAAATCGCAGCCATCTTTCCTATTCATCGCATCATTCTCATTTCCAATGTCCGATGTCGGGAGCAGTTGCCACTAGGGCTCCGGCTGGCGAGTCCCCTCAGGATCTACCGATTGTTTACCCGAGGCATTTGCATCAAGACGGTTCGCTTTTGGGGAAAAGTCCATGATTTACGGACGCAGGCGGATCAGGATCTCTTCAAACGAATGGTCGGCAGCTATTCAAATCCTTTGCTTCAGTGGTCTTTGAAACGTCTTTCTGAATGGACACCTCCTCCCCTACCAAACACGACTCCCCTTCATCAGATTCATGGTACCAACGACAAGACCTTGCCCATTTCCCGCGCTTTTCCGCCCGATCAGGTTATCAAAGATGGCAGCCATATCATGCTCTACCAACAAGCAGAAGAGCTTGGAAGGCTGATAGATCCCCTCCTTTCTCCCTCCCCTTCAACTTTCCAACATGACCCTTGAACACGTAGCCCTTTGGACCAAAGATCTGGAAGCCCTTCGCTCCTATTATGAAACTCATTTCGGAGCCACTTCCAATGAGAAATACCGCAATCCCCGTACCCGATTCGAGAGTTATTTCCTGACTTTTGACTCTGGTGCCCGGCTGGAACTGATGCATCGGCCAGATATTCCCGCCAATCTCAACGATCGGGAAGGCGCTCAACATGAGGGCTTGATTCACCTGGCATTTGGGGTGGAAACGATGGGAGAAGTAGAAGCAAAAGCGAAATTCCTTCAAGCGGCAGGTCATCGCATCCTACGTGGCCCTCGAAAAACCGGAGACGGGTATTACGAATTTGAAACGCTGGACCCTGATGGCAACCGTTTGGAGGTAACGACGCTCTTTGTGGAAACCGACACTTCTCATTGATCCTCGCTATGAAACCATCTTACCTCTGCTACCTCCTGATTTCCGCATCCTGTTGGGCGTGCCAACCCAAGGATGCCCTCCAGCAGGCTCCTCCCCTACCCGATGGGCCATTTTTCCAATCGGTTCCAACAGACACCCCCACGCTCCTTGGTGCTGGGCGAATCTCCTCGGTGCTGACGGAATACAATGGCACCTTCCCACCGGACGGAACGACTTTTTTCTACACCAGCGAAGTAGCAGGGAAAGGCCACATCGTTTTTTCTCACATGCAGGAAGATGGTCATTGGAGTCAGCCAGCAATTGCGCCATTTTCAGGTACCTATTCGGAATACGATCCCATTTTCAGTCCGGATGGCAGCCGATTGTATTTCAGTTCAGAACGGCCCATTCCCGGCCAAGATCAACCTTCCGGCACCCATATCTGGTGGGTAGAACCAAGCGCAGACGGCTGGTCGGAACCCACCTTCGTTCCATTGGGGTTGGATGGGGCATACTACAGCTCATGGACGAAAGACGGCCGCTTGTTTTTCAACACCTGGAATACCGGGGACATTCGCATGGCGACCCCGTCTGATACAGGATTTGTGGTGGAAACCCTTCCCCCCAGCATCAATGGCAAAAGCGACGTGGGAGATCCCTTTGTCAGTCCAGAGGGCGACTATCTCATCTTCCGGGGCTATTTCCGAGAGGGCTTAGGCAGAGGAGATTTGTACATCAGCTTTGCAGAGGAGCAAGGGGGCTGGGGCGAACCGATCAACCTGGGGGCACCGATCAATTCTTCTGCCCATGAGATGTGTCCATACGTTACGGTAGATGGGAAGCTGTTCGTTTTTGCCAGTGATCGGTTACAAGAGAATTACCCCAATCAACCACTGGAAGCCCTCCAAGAGACATCCCGTTCCTGGGACAATCGCAACCAGAAGATCTACACCATGGGAACAGACTTCATTGAGCAACTGCGAGCCTCTCAGCCTTAGACCATGTTTGGAACGCTAATTTCCTTGGAAATCTCCGGCTTCGAGAACCTGATCGGCGCACTTTTTCCTCACAATAGCTAGCT
>JBCCCJ010001237.1:0-2493 GCA_039033615.1 Bacteroidota bacterium | reverse complement strand
GTTTGCTTGCCCAAGGCTATGAACCAGGCATCGCAGCGGCCATGGGGGTATTCCTTCATGGCAAAGCGGGTGATGCCGCAGCCAAAGTGCAGGGACAGATGAAGCTCAGCGCCCGATCAGTCATCGAGCACTTGGCCTATTACTAACCGGGGGAAAAGAAAGTCTATTGAATGACAATCATCCGAACTTCCCCATCTGCGGGCAACATCTCCGGGCTGATCGGCCCTTCTTCCGGCAAATTTTCTGGCAAGGGGATCAAGAAATGAATATGGCTTGAATCTGGCTGCACATCCATCAGGCCATAAGCAGTCAGAGGAATCAGGCCCATATCTGCATTGGGAAAGGCCTTCATCAAATCAGCGGTCGTACTCCCTACTCGAATGCCTTCCATGGTGCGAAAAGAAGGGCTCTCGATCCTGATGCGATTGATTTTGCTTTCAGACAGAAGGGTATCGTTCGCGACTCGCTCGTCGATGAATTCCCCCTCAATCAGCAGACGACCTTCTGCCAGGTCAATGCTACGGGTCAACCAGAGGTATCCGCCCTGACTTTCCAAGGAATCAGTGATTTCCACAGCCTCATCAGTTTCGGCTTCCCAATCGACTTCTGCCAGGTAATCTCCCATAGCAGCGATCATCAATCCCTCCTGACAAATCCTGTTTGGGAGAGAACGACAGCTAACAGGCTCTTCAGCCACCACTTCCTCTTGGCTTTGCTCCTCCCCTGGGCCACAAGCGACCATCAAGGAAAGGAGGAGAGCAGAAAGAAGGGAAAAACGGTTTGTATTCATATGTCTGACAAATTGACTCCCCAATATCCTGCTCTCCTGGTTCTCGTTACTTCTGATGGGATTGGAAAATTCCTTGCAATTTCTCGACCAAATCGGTCTTTTCCCAAGGGAAAAAGGTGACGGCTTTCTTGACTCTTGTCCGAACCGCCGTCTCGGCATTGCCATTTGCGGTAAGGGAAGTTTCGATGATGTCCACTTCCGCTTCGTAGGCTTTGCGGCCCATGTGTCCGTAAGCAGCGGTGATGCCAAAAATGGGATTGCGAAGGCCCAAGGTATCGATGATGCTTTTGGGGGTAAAGGAAAAGTTGTCCTTCACCAACTGAGCGATTTCAGCATCACTCAGACTGACATTGGACGTGCCATAGGTATTGACGTTGATAGAGACAGGCTCTGCTACCCCGATGGCATAGGCCAATTGCACCAAGATCTCATCAGCCACCCCGGCAGCTACCAGGTTCTTGGCGATGTAGCGAGAGGCGTAGGCAGCACTGCGGTCTACTTTGGTAGCATCTTTTCCA
Source organism: Bacteroidota bacterium (assembly GCA_039033615.1). Taxonomy (GTDB): domain Bacteria; phylum Bacteroidota; class Bacteroidia; order J057; family J057; genus JBCCCJ01. The sequence goes on along the minus strand of JBCCCJ010001237.1, from coordinate 1,185 downwards.
GAGAATGCCCCTCCACCGTGGGCTCCTTTTCCTCCGTAGGTATCCACAATGATCTTCCGACCCGTGAGGCCAGCATCTCCGTGAGGTCCACCGATCACAAATTTCCCGGTAGGATTTACGTGATAGATGGTATCCTTCAACAAATCAGCGGGGACGACCCGAGGCACCAAATGCTCAATGACATCCGCCTTGATTTTCGCCAGCATTTCCTTGTCTGCCGCCAACTGAGCTTCCTCAGAATCGTCTTTGGCGTCAACGAAGTCATCGTGCTGAGTGGAAAGTACAATGGTATGCACCCGCACCGGACGATTGTTGTCATCATATTCGATGGTTACCTGAGACTTGGAATCAGGACGCAGGTAGGACATCAATTCCGGTTCATTCTTGCGAATATTGGCTAGCTCTTCTACCAAGCGATGCGAAAAGGCCAGCGCCATCGGCATCAATTCAGGGGTTTCGTTGGTGGCGTAGCCAAACATCATCCCCTGATCTCCTGCACCTTGCTCTTTCTCTTCTCCCTCGTCTACCCCACGGGCGATATCTGGAGATTGCTCATGTAAGCTAGACAACACAGCACAAGAGGCAGCACTGAACTGGTACTCATCAGAGGTATATCCGATTCGGGCGATGGTGTCCCGAACTACTTTTTGGAGGTCTACATAGGCGTTAGAAGTAACTTCTCCGGCTAATACGACCTGACCAGTGGTTACCAACGTTTCACAAGCTACCCGGGAATTCGGGTCTTGCTGAAGCATCGCGTCCAGTACGGCGTCAGAAATCTGATCGGCAACTTTGTCTGGGTGGCCTTCAGAAACAGATTCAGAGGTGAAGAGATATGGCATAGTTTACATATTTCAAATTGACCGCAAATTTGCATGACTCCTTTCGCAAAAACAAACCAATTCCTCGGTTACAACTCATTGCCCGAAAAAGGGTCTTTGGCTGTATATTTGCCTATCAACTTCTTCTTACCTATTGAATATGAACAAGTCAGCCCAACAATTATCCATGCTGGTCGGTGGCGTGTTGATTTTCATTCTGTTATTCAGCCTTTGCAATCCATTCCATCGGGAAGTGATGTTGTTGGATGATCCTCACATTGATCGCATACCGCTTTGACCGAATTTCGTCCAGGTCTCTCCGTCAGTAGTGGTTTCGATGAAGACCCCATCACCGAAGAAGCTC
>JBCCCJ010001236.1:0-2495 GCA_039033615.1 Bacteroidota bacterium | reverse complement strand
CCCAAAGTCTCGCGATTTGGCCCGCCAACCACTCGGTGTTGATTCCTCAACCTGGAAAAAAATAACGGCGCGAAAAGGGGAAGTTATTTTTCGAGTGTCCCTAAGCTCAATTAGGTTTGGTAATTTTTTTCGGTTACACAATTCAAACTTTCGCAGACAATGAATATTTCCTTTATACTCAATGGCACCCCTACCACCGTAGATGTGGAAGGGGACACCCCATTATTGTGGGTACTGAGAGACGATCTGGATCAAAAAGGCACCAAGTTTGGCTGTGGAAAAGCTGCCTGTGGTGCCTGTACCATTCATGTGGATGGCAATGCTGTGAGGTCTTGTTCCTTCCAGGTTCAATACGCGGCAGGCAAAGAAATCACCACCATCGAAGGGCTTTCGCAAGGAGATACGCTCCATCCGGTTCAACAAGCATGGATAGAAGAAATTGTTCCCCAATGCGGATACTGTCAGCCAGGATTTATGATGGCGACTGCGGCCCTGCTGGAGCGAATTCCCAATCCCACCGATGAAGACATTGACCGCAACATCGCAAACATTTGCCGCTGCGGCACCTACTACCGGATGCGCAAAGCCATTCACCGTGCTGCCGAACTCAACAACTCCAACGCCTAAGCCATAGATCATGAGTAAATCAACCACCAAAAAGAAAGGCTTTTCCCGGCGGAAATTCCTCATTCGTTCTTCTATTGGAGCGGGCGTGATGATCGGCGCAGGCTGTTTTGGCAGTAATCCCCTCCGTCGAACTTTGGCAGAAGTGGCCAATACCGTTGAAGCTCCTTACAACGGCAACACCAAAGACCCCAAGATTTGGTTTGAAATAACCACAGACAATGAATTGATCCTCCACAGTCCCAAAGTCGAAATGGGGCAAGGTACCTTCACTGGGATGGCTCAAATCGCGGCAGAAGAGTTGGAAGTGAATATGGATCAAATTCAGGTAGTGCATGCCGCTACAGCCACTGGCAATGTAGATGGAATCAGTACTGGCGGGAGCAATTCCATCAGTGGCCTTTGGCAACCTTTGCGGGAGTTGGCCGCTACCATGCGGGAAATGCTGAAGCAAGCCGCCGCAGATCAAATGGGAGTGGCAATCGGCAGCTTACAAGTCGCCGATGGAGTCATTAGCTCTGAAAATCAGAAAAAAACCTACGGGGAAGTAGTCCAGGATACCACCGAATGGAAGATTCCAGCGACTCCCGCCCTGAAAGATCCCAGTAGCTACAAATTTGTAGGCAAGCCAATTCCTCGCGTCGATTTGAAAGCCAAGGTCATGGGGGAACCCATCTTTGGGATGGATGCGAGCCTGCCCGGTATGCTATATGGCGCAGTGGTGCGCCCCACCCAGATTGCCGCCACATTTGAGAGTGCCTATACCGCTGATGCCGAGCAAATGCCCGGCGTAGTCAAAGTGGTGGTAGAGGAAGACTTCGTAGGGGTCGTGGCGACTTCTTACCACGCTGCCATGAAGGCCAAGGAAGCGATAGAAGTGAATTGGCGAGTGGAGAAGGAATGGGAAAACAAGGAAATCGAAGACATGATTCTGGTTGGCAAGGGAAAGCCCGTTGTCATTCAAAAGGAAGGGAAAGCCAAAAGCATCCTGGAGGAGGAAGAAGGGGTGATTTCCGCAGAATTTACCAGTCCCATTGGAGCACACGCCCAATTGGAACCGAACGGATCCCTGGTTCACGTGGAAGGCGACAAAGCGACCGTCTATATTTCTACCCAGGTGGTCCAAACGACGAGAAATGAAGTCGCCGAGCGGCTAGGGCTGAAAAAAGAGCAAGTCAATCTTGTCCCGACTTACCTCGGAGGTGGTTTTGGGCGTCGATTGCATACGCCCAATGCCATGCAGGCCGCAGTTCTGTCCAAAGCGGTTGGCAAACCGGTCAAGTGCTTTTTCACTCGCAAAGAGGAATTTCAGCATGACACCTTCCGGCCCCCGACGCATCACATCATGAAAGCCAAATTGAGCGATGCGGGCATGATTGAAGCCATCGAGCACAATGTTTCCAGTGGAGACGTGATGTTTGGTTCCGCCCTTACGCCGGGCATTCTGGAACCCATCTTGGGCGCAGATGTAGGCGCATGGCGGGGAGGAATGATCCAGTATCGGGCGATCCCCAACTTTCGGGCGGTCTCCTGGCGGGTCAAGCTCCCTTTTGCGACGAGCTTCTGGCGGAGTTTGGGGCTGTTGGCGAATTCTTTTGCCATCGAGTGCTTCATGGATGAACTAGCGGCCAAAGTCGGGAAAGACCCACTGCAATTCCGCCTGGATCACATCCAGGACGATGAAGCTGGCAGACGACTGGCCGAAGTGATTGAGACCGCTGGCAGATTGGGCAATTATACCGACGAAGTTGTCAATGGCAGGGCCATGGGTTTCGCTGCCTCTACGGACGCCAACACTCCCTGTGCCCAAGTGGTGGAAGTTTCCATCGAAAACGGGGAAGTCAAGGTCCACAAAGTTACCTGTGTCATTG
>JBCCCJ010001235.1:0-2499 GCA_039033615.1 Bacteroidota bacterium | reverse complement strand
GCCATCGCCATCTGCGTCATTGGTGACCAGGTCGATGGGATATACTGTTACAAAATCCGGATCACAAACGCTCTCGTGGCTGTCTAGGAAGCCAAAGGTATCTGAACCATAGGTGTCCCACTCATTCATGGCACTCTGAGCCCAGTCGGTGGTGCCACCAGCGACACCCGACTTGCGAACTAGGGTGTTGTTTTGAGTGTCATCGTTTCCTACCGTCCAAGCCGAACCTGGATCAACGCCAACTACCCCGATGATATCGAGTGTATCTCCCGTAGAGATTTTGATCAAAACGATCGCATCGTCTCCGTTGAAGAAGGTCATGGTGTGAGTGGTGTCTTCCACTGCCAACAGTGCCGGATCCGCAGAGGGATTGACAATGTTGTAGGTGCCATAGGCGTCGATGTCTCCTTGAGGGAAGAGGCTATCCGAAGGGGTAGGGCTTCCATTGTTGAACCGATACATCTTGTAGTCGGTCAGGGAAATGCTGGCACCGGAGGGGTTGTACAACTCCAGAGCTTTGTTGTTGGAGGAGCCTTCGAGATATTCTGAGATGAACAACTCGGAGCATTGTCCCCACAAAGAAGACATACTCAATAGACCACTCAACAAGAGAGAGAGAGTCAAAATTCTTTTCATGTGCAAAAGTGATTTGGGTTTTGGTACAAAAATCGGAGCAAATATACGGGAAATGACTGGCCTTTCCGCTTGAGCAAGATGAACAAATTGTGAAAATCCCAACGATTGAATCACTAGAAGGCAATAAAGGAGACAATCGCATGCACACGCAAAGGCTTTTTGTGTACCTTTCCTTTTTCAACTACTCGACCAATTTCTTCCCTATATGAATTTCGAATACAACGACCGGACCAAAGCGTTAAGAGAACAGTTGCTGCGATTTATGGATGCGAACATCTACCCTGTTGAGCAGGAAGTGATGGAGTTCATCCGCAATCCTGAGAACGCCTGGAAGCATTGGCCTGGGATGGAAGGCCTCAAAGCCAAGGCCAAAGAACAGGGATTATGGAACCTCTTTTTGCCCAAAGCCTATGGAGAGTTGAGTCCTGGCCTGACCAATCTGGAATATGCGCCCTTGGCAGAAATCATGGGCCGAGTCCGCTTTGCCTCCGAAATCTTCAATTGTAGCGCACCCGATACCGGGAATATGGAGGTGTTGGCCAAATACGGGACGCCAGCCCAACATGCTCAATGGCTTCAGCCGCTCATGGAAGGGAAGATTCGCTCCGCCTTTTTGATGACGGAACCAGCGGTCGCTTCTTCTGATGCCACCAATATCGAAACTTCCATTCGCAGAGAGGGGAACGAATACGTGATCAATGGCCGCAAATGGTGGTCTTCCGGGGGCATGAATCCTGCTACGGAGGTCATGATTGTGATGGGAAAAACCGATCCAGAGGAACATCGCCACCGTCAGCAAAGCATGATTCTAGTCCCTCGAAATACTCCAGGGGTGAATGTTATTCGGCCCATGTCGGTCTTTGGCTATTGGGATTCTCCAGAGGGGCATCCGGAAATTGAACTCAAAGACGTGCGCGTGCCAGTGGACAACCTCTTGTTGGGGGAAGGTCGTGGATTTGAAATTGCCCAAGGCCGATTGGGACCGGGACGAATTCATCACTGCATGCGATTGGTCGGCATGGCGCAGCGGGCCTTGGAATTGATGTGTCAACGAGCGGCCAGCCGGACGGCCTTTGGGCGTGCCATCAAGGACTTCAGCAGTGTGCGTCAGGAAATCGCCAAGTCTCGCTGCGACATCGAACAAGCTCGTTTGTTAACCTTATCTGCGGCGGACAAAATGGACCGGGCTGGCAACAAAGCCGCTCGCGACCTCATCGCCATGATCAAAGTGGTAGCCCCCAATATGACCTGTCAAGTGGTGGATCGAGCCATTCAAGTGCATGGCGGTATGGGCGTGAGCCAAGACACGCCTCTGGCGTACTTTTATGCAGCGGCCCGCACCCTACGACTGGCTGACGGACCGGACGAGGTTCACATGTACCAGCTCGGTCGGAATACGGTAGGCGCGCTCAACAGCAAAGTCAGTTGAATCTTGCTCAGGCCCTTAGGCTCCCAAATGGGGGCATTCTTTCAATTCCTGCATACCAGAGAACTTCACCGGAACCTTTTCATAGCCAAAAGTCCGCTGAAGGGTTTTGGTATGGTGGTTGTCACCCATACCCATTTCTACGTCTTCCATGGTCATCTGGCAAGGATGTTCGTAGCCACAGGCGTGGGTGATTTCCAGGACTTCCTTGCGGAGGGTCTTGACATATTGGGCAAAGCGATTGCCTTTTTCTTCGACATTTATACCAGCCTGTAACCAATGCTTGGAGGTCGCGATTCCCGTCGGGCAGCGATTGGTGTGGCAAATCTGAGCTTGTATGCACCCGATAGACATCATCGCTTCTCGAGCTACCTGAATCAAGTCTGCTCCCATAGAGAAAGCCATCATGGTCGTAGAGGGAAAGCCCAATTTACCTG
>JBCCCJ010001234.1:0-2500 GCA_039033615.1 Bacteroidota bacterium | reverse complement strand
ATTCCTCCTGTCTACTTATGAGAACTCGTGAAAGGTTGCCCGGTTTTTGCAGCCGAGTGAAAGCCGAGGGATCTGAATTTCTCCCCCCACCAGGCCAGATTTCGTAGAAATTCGCTGCGCAATGGAGATTATTTGGGTCCTCGGTGAATCGCCCGAATGGAGGATTCCCTGAATCTGTTGTGCGAATTCGGCAATTCGTGGCAAACAAAATGAATGCTTGGATATGCCCGATGCCTAGCGCCAGATCGCATCCAATTTCGACAACAATGCTTCTGCATCTGCCTGATAGGGGTGATTCTCCCTCGCTTGAATCTGCTCCAGCAGCTCTCTTGCCTCTTGCTCTTGCTCATCTCCCAAGTAAGCGAGACTCGCATACCATTCCGCCTGTGCCCCAACTACTTGAACTGCTTGTAAAGGGTCCAGAATCTGAACAGCCAGTTCCGATTTTCCTTCCGCTAGATAGGCGATGCCCAGGTACAAATTCGCCAAAGGCTCTGGTTTAGGCGTAGCGCTCAGATAGGCGTTCATTTCCTCGATGAAGACTGAATAGTTTCCTGCTTCATAGGGCTTCATGATGGCTGTCATGGCTTCATTTCCGCGCATACTGAGGATATTTTGGTAGGGAGAAAAAGCGCCTTTTTGCAAGGATTGATTGTCGTAGCGACTCCGCATCAAGAGATAGGTGGAGGAAATCAACACGATGATGACGGCAGCGATCGCCATCCAGTTTTTGCGCCAAGAAAAGGCAGGAGAAGCGGACGTAACCTGCTGCTCTGCCTCCAGTTCTGTATCAAAGGCTTGCAATTGCTGTTTGTAGGCCACTTGGGTGTACAGCCCCAATAAAGCCAACGCCTCCTTGGCCGCTTGAACCTCTTCCACCAAAGCAGGCTCCCGCTGCATCGCCGCTGCAAAAGCAGCCTGCTCCTCCGAAGTCAATTCTCCGGATACATAGGCTTCTACCTGCTCACGCCAATCGAGATATTGAGACATAATTCATGGTTTTTACAGGGTTCAAGGTTCTGTACAGGGGGCAAGGATCAGGGTTTTTCACAAGGTTCAAATTTCAGGGATCAGGGTTCATATAGATTTGCGTGAGTCCTTCGGATTTTTGAAATTTCCCTGTTTCACCCCACCAACTCCTTCACCAATGCCCTCGCTTCCGGATGCTGGGCCACCAACTTCCGCAATTCCTTCAAGCAGTGGTTCTTTTTATTTCTTACTACCTGATCATTCTGGTATCCAAGGCGTTCGGCGATTTCTTTCATGGCATACTTTTGCGCCCAAAACGTCAATACCTCCAAGCATTTGGCCTTCAACTGATCTAGCAAGCCCTGCACCAGTTGTTGTTCTTCACTCCCCATCAAGACCGTATCTGGCTCTGGCGCTTCGCTGGCTTTTTCCTGATGATCCTCCGGCATCTCGCCTTGTTTCAAACTCCGCTTAAACCGCCGATACCAGAGATTTTTGCTGATCGCAAACAAATAGGTTCCTAGACTACTCTCCCCGCTAAACTTCCCCTTTTGCACCGCAACCAGCACGTTCACCACCGCATCCTGAAAGACATCTTTGGCTTCTTCCCGACTGCCGTTACGATTGACAATAAAATTCACCACCGAATCCAGATGCTGGCGGTAGAGATGCTTCATGGCACGCTCACAGGCACTTCCTCCTTGTTTGATTTCTTCCACCAGTTGCTGATCATTATCCAAAGCTCTGCTTTTCATCTTAGTGCCGTTAGTTCTGATAAATGTAATGGATTTTGAAGAATTTTGTTGAAATCCCTCTTGTGCACTTGTTGCGCATCGGGGAAGAGGTTACTTTTTTCTCCTCCCCAGATACCAATGACAAAAAAACCTTTCACCCCAACTGTATGAAATTTTTCTCCCACCTCTGTTGTGTGTTATTCCTGTCTGCTTTCGCCCTTCGTCTTTCAGCCCAACCCGCCAAGAAGTGGGGCATTCAACTCATCGAACAAGAGCGAAAAGGACAGAATCTCCGCTTGACCGTCCAGAAATATGGAGAGGCGTTCATCCTGCAAATTGAACCCAAAAAAGCGGGACGGCTTATCACCATCCAAAATGGCTCTGGCACCCTATTAGGCAAAAGCACCCTGCAAACCAAGCGAGGCGAATGGGTATGGATCATCCACAAATCAGTCAAAGGCTTGACTCCGCTGTGGGGGTTTTCCTTTGCCAAATTGGTATCCCTCCAGCAAGCTAAAACCAATGGTAAGGAGGAAAAGATGGATTGCCAATGGTGTTGCTATCAGGCGCATTTGGCGGAATTGGGCATGGCTGATGAGGCTTATGTGGCCGAGCAAATTGAAAAAGGGAATGGCCCACAGGAATGGGGCTGGTACTACGAAATTCCCCCTGCGGCAAAAATTGCCTATCTGGCTTGCATGTCTCAGTGCTGGCAGGGAGAAAGCTGCGAATGAGATGCGAAAGCAGAAAGCACCTATCTATGAACCCTGCTCCCTGTTTCATCCCCCAACCCCCTT
>JBCCCJ010001233.1:0-2503 GCA_039033615.1 Bacteroidota bacterium | reverse complement strand
TCATTTCCGATCCGTGATGATCGTGGGCAGGGATCTCCCCCCCAGCCTTGATGTGAAGCAGAGAGAACTCGTAGTTGGGATCACCGGTTTTTATCGTGCTGATGAGATAATGTTGACAGCGAATCATCTCCAACAATTCCTTGCTGAGGCTGTATTTGCTTCCGTGATGAGAGAGCTTGACCCAATTGAGCAAGAGGGGTTGCTTGGCAGAGTATCCCAATTGTCTCAGGCTATTCACAATCACCTGCGGGTGTGCATCGCCCAACAGCATCCCAATTTTGCCTCGAACTTCAATCAAAAACGCAATGCTGCTTCCGTTGGGGATGGCATCGTCTTCCACCTCCGGCAATTCTGATAGCGCCTGAATGCTGTGGTCGTAATCATGTTGCGGTTCAGCCAGGTTTCGATTGGTATGCATTTCGGTTTGCCAATGCAGGTGTAGCGCCTGTAACTCTGCTTGCCCGGGAGAAAGCACCGCAATATTGGCTCCGTACAACTCGAATTGCTGCCCCGCATGAATCAGGTGGTTGAACCAACCTCCGTGCAGAGAAAGCCAGGTTTCCAGTTTGTCCCCCTGCCGAATGCTGCGATTGGCGGCTGAAGCTCTCAGGTTGGTCGAACGATTCTCGGTGGCTGGACTGCCAAAATGTGCGGCCAGCATTTGCCCACTATTGAACCAAAATTGTTGGATGAAATCTTTCTTGAATTCCTCATCGCCTGCCATCCCCAAAATCCCGCCAATGTGATCCTGGTCGATGTGACTGATCACCATCAGATCAATGCTGGCTTCTTGCTCCGGAAAAGTTTGGAGGAGGGGCTTGAGATGCTCTTCATACGACCGGACTAGACCTCCATCTACCCAGATGAAGTGGCTCTTTTCATCCGTTCCAAGAAATTCCAGGAGGATGGCATCTCCGTAATCCGCAGGTAAGGCATAGACCGACAGCGGGCTGTTTGAGGCGGTAGATGGGTTCCGCTTCAAAAATGACAAGCGCGTCCGCCACCAACTGATGAGTTGGCGAAGGAGGCCGATCGGAGTCCAGGAAGTTTCTGCCATGGAGCAAAGATAGAAGCCTACCAGTGTAAATAAAATGCCTGCGCTAGTTTCAGAAAATCAGCATGCGGCACACTGCCCGTCGCTTCATGCAGGAGCAGCCGCCGACGACGGAGAGGCGTTTTTTCATGGCAGAGACTCATCAAATATCGGAAGGGCGCATGCTGAGGACGTGAATGGACCACGGTAAGCAGAGAGGGGAATAGGCCATGATCTTCGGCTAGGGACAGGAAGGATTCTGCTTCGGGAACGGGAAGGAGGAGGGAGAACTGCCCCCTTGGCGCGAGACTTCTCTTGACTGCATGGATCAGCGATTGATGAGAAAGTGCAGTGGTGTGTCGTGCTTGGGCTACCGAAGGGGAATTCCTCGTCTGCCCATTGCGGAAGAAGGGGGGATTGCAGAGAATGGCCTCATAGGTTCCTCGATGCTGTTGAATGGCTTCTGCTCGGATCTCGATCCGGTCGCACCAAGGGGATTGACTCACGTTCTCTTGGGCTTGTTGGGCGGCAGCAGGATCGATTTCGATGCCGACAATGTGCGCTTGAGCATTTCTTTGGGCGACCATCAGGCTCAACAAGCCCGTGCCAGTGCCGATATCCAGAATCCGCTTGGCTGCGTTCACCTTGGCCCAGGCACCCAATAGGATGCCATCCGTGCCAACTTTCATGGCGCAGCGGTCTTGGCGAATGGCAAATTCTTTGAAGCGAAAATATGGCTTGCCCATCTCCAGACAAACTTACGGTTGTTCCTGATAGAGTTCCAACAATGGGTACAAATCTTCTAAGGTAAAGGCGAGCGGGAACAACTGACTCTCCGGATGAATGGGGGAGGGGGCAGGCAAATTCCGCGCTGAAAAGAACTCCTCTTTCACCTGAAAATGAAAATTGGTCAGGCCAAGCTGCTGCATCAAACGGGTAGCTGGAATTCGCAGAATCAGGCAGTTCAGCATGGGGCCATTCGGAGATGGATGCAAGGCAGCCAATCGGTAGTGGATCGAAAGCTGGGCAATGTCTGATTGAAACTCAACATGCTGGACTTGCATATCAGCGATGAAAGATTCGTAGCGGATCAACGCCAGAACCACTTCTTGTTGGAAATCTGGCAAAGGAATGTCGGGATGAATGGGGCGAAAAAAGGTCAGGAATTCTGCTGAATCCATGAATTGCCAGCCAAATTGCTCCTGCGGTAGCCAAGGGGACAGTCGCCGATTGTCGGAAATGTGGACCGAATCCCCCGCATCATTTAGCCGCAATTGGTACACAAATGCGCGGCTGCTGCGAAACGCCAACTTGGTTTGACCCCAGACCAACAAGGGAAAGCAAAGGAGAAAAAGTAAATGCCCTATTCTCATAAATATGTTGATCTTGCAATTTGTGATAAATGTAAAATTTCATTTCATAAAACAAAATGCAATTCACCTGAAATACTATCAATGGAAAAAGTTCTCG